>NZ_JBDZYG010000009.1:0-231071 GCF_040329455.1 Ruegeria sp. SCP11
AATCAAGCACTCAAACAACCAACCCGATAAACCCACATCCAAAAAAGTTTAAGACGGAAATCAACCTGCCCCCAAAAAAATCCCCAACACGATCATTTGTTGCGCAACTGCCGCGAATGCAGGCAATGCCAAAACAGAAGCAATCTATCGGATACTCTCAAAGGTTGTGCATCGCTTGATAGTTGTAATGTTAAAGATGGTGAAACACTTGGGAGTGGCTTGAGCGAAAAGATCGGCGGCAGAATGAGTTCTAGCAGCTCCAGAAGACCGAATTAAATTTTGCTCACATAATGTTCGGATAGCTATCGCACTTCAGAACAAGGCATTGCTAGAGACGAAAAAATTGACTGAACAGTAAAAAAATGCTGCCATCTCGCCACACAGGAGAGAGTTATGTCAAAAATGAAATTTACACGCAGAGTGCTGCTGGCGACGGTCACAGCGGCATCGACCCTATATTCCGCCGGATTGGCGGCGGCTGAAACTGTCAAAGTGGCCGCGATTTACACGTTGCCGGTTGAACAACAATGGATCAGTCGCATTCACAAGGCCCTGAACGCTGCGGCCGAACGCGGTGACATCGAGTATGTCTTTTCCGAAAACGTAGCCAACACCGATTATGAGCGCGTGATGCGCGAATACGCCGAACAAGGCGCGCAGCTTGTTGTGGGTGAGGTATTTGGATTGGAACGCGCCGCGCGCAAAGTAGCAAAGGATTATCCCGATACAGCGTTTCTGATGGGCTCGTCCTTTGGGCCGGTGGCGCCCAATTTCTCAGTCTTTGACAACTGGATTCACGAACCGTCCTACCTGACAGGGATGGTCGCCGGTGCGGCGACCGAGTCGAATGTCATCGGCATGGTGGGTGGTTATGCCATCCCCGAAGTAAACCGCTTGATGAACGCCTTCATGGACGGCGCTCGTGAGGTGAATCCGGATGTCACCTTCCTCGTGACCTTCATCGACAGCTGGTACGACCCGCCAAAAGCCAAGGAAAGCGCTATCGCCATGATGGATGCGGGGGCGGACATCATGTACGCGGAACGCTTTGGGGTGTCGGACGCGGCGGTTGAACGGGGCGTCAAGGCCGTGGGCAATGTCATCGACACCTCGGGCGATTACCCGGGCACGATCATGGCCTCGGCCCTGTGGCATATGGAGCCGACCATCGATAAGGCGATCGCAAATGTCGCGGGTGGCTCGTTCGAGGCCGCGGATTACGGTCAGTACAGTTTCATGGGCTATGGCGGCGGTTCGATGGTTCTGGATGAGGCACTGGTTCCGGCTGAGGTGCTTGACGCGGTGAACGCGCGTCAGGCCGAGATTCTGGACGGGCTGTTCCGCGTGAACGTCAACGATGACCGGCCGGTCTCGGACAACTGATTGCATTCGGGCCGGGCTAAGCGCGGGCCCGCTTTCCCAATGACCACAGTTCTGAAGCTCAACGGGCTGAGCAAGCGTTTCGGTCCGGTCATCGCCAATGACGATGTAAGCCTGACCCTGAACAAGGGCGAGGTTCTGGCATTGCTGGGTGAAAACGGCGCGGGAAAGACCACGCTGATGAATATGCTATTCGGGCATTACCTGCCCGATTCAGGCTCGATTGAGGTTGCCGATGAAGCGGGTGTGTTGCAGCCTCTGCCACTTGGCCATCCGCAAGTGGCCTTGGCTGCGGGTGTGGGCATGGTGCACCAGCACTTCACGCTGGCCGAAAACATCTCGGCGCTGGACAATATTACGCTGGGCTCGGAACCCTTGTTTGCGCTGCGCCGCAATCGACGAGCGGCAAGGCGCAGGATCGAGGCGATTATTGCCCAAAGCGGACTGACCGCTCCGCTGGATACGCCTGTGGGGCGGCTGTCGGTTGGTGAGCGCCAGCGTGTCGAGATCCTCAAGGCGCTGTACCGCGAGGCGCGTATTCTGGTTCTGGACGAACCGACCGCCGTTCTGACCCCGCAAGAGGCCGACACGCTGTTTGAAAACATTCGGATGATGACGGCCGAGGGACTGTCTGTCATCTTCATCAGCCACAAACTGCGTGAAGTTTTGGCCTTTTCTGACCGGATCGCTGTGCTGCGTCATGGCCGTGAAGTTGGTGAAATGACCACGTCCGAAGCGGATGAGGCCTCTATCGCCCGAATGATGGTCGGGGCGGAAACACCGGAATTGGCAGGTGCTGCGATGGCGCCCGGCGTACCCGTGCTCACCTTGTCCGGCATCTCGGTCACAGGCCGGTCCAAGCGCGATACATTGAGCAGTGTTGATCTGACAGTACATGCCCATGAAATCTTGGGAATTGCCGGGGTTTCGGGCAATGGTCAGAGTGGACTGGCCAACGTGATTTCGGGTCTGACGCAACCTGAAATGGGTCTAGTTAAAGTGAACGGGTCGGAAATCGGCACGCCAAGCCCGGTTGCGATGGTGCGTGCTGGTGTGGGGCGCATTCCTGAAGACCGCCACCGCGAAGGCATTGTCGGTGCAATGAGTGTGGCCGAGAACATGGTGATCGAACGGCTGGACGATCCCGATGTGCAGTCACGAGGTCTGCTGCGACGAGAGGCGATTGACGACAATGCCGACCGCCTTGCCAAGGCCTATGATGTGCGCGGGCCGGGAGTGGATGCACCCGCAAGACTGTTGTCGGGTGGAAATATCCAGAAACTCATTCTGGCGCGCGTATTCGACCGTTCTCCGCGCCTGATCCTCGCCAACCAACCCACCCGCGGTTTGGACATGGGTGCTGCGGCTGAGGTTGGGCGGCGTTTGCTTGAAGCGCGCGAACGGGGAGCAGGGGTTGTGCTGATTTCAGAAGACTTGGACGAAATTCTGGGCCTTGCCGATCGGATCGTCGTGATCCGTGACGGCGAGTTGCACGAGGCCCCCAGCCGCGACCGGGAGCAGATCGGGCTGATGATGGCGGGAGAACCGGCATGATCCGCATTGAACCTCGTCAAACCCAGTCGCAGGCATTCACGATCGGCGTGCCCATCCTGTCCGCCCTGATTGCGCTTGGCTTTGCCGCCATTCCGCTGTTGGCCGCCGGGGCAAACCCGATTCAGGCTTATGGCGAGATGTTTCGAGGTGTGTTTGGCTCGGTATTTGCCTTTTCCGAAGTGCTGACCCGAGCCACGCCGCTTATCTTCACTGGTCTCGCCGCCGCTTTGGCCTTCCGCGCCAAGCTGTGGAATATCGGCGCCGAAGGGCAGTTGTACCTGGGGGCAATGGCTGCCGTGGCCATTGGGTCAGGCGTGCTGGATGTGTCCGGTATCTTGTTGTTGCCCTTGATCGTCATTTTGGGCGCGGCGGCCGGCGCGGCGGGGATGGTCGCCCCGACCTATCTGAAAACGCGGTTCGGTGCGGATGAAGTTGTGACCACGCTGTTGATGAACTTCATCATCCTGATCTTTGTGCAGATGATGCTGGAAGGGCCATTACAGGACCCTATGAGTCTAGGCTGGCCGCAATCAGCCCCGGTGCTGGATCAGGGAATGTTACCGCCGTTGATGGATAGGATGCGGATTCATTCTGGTCTGATTCTGGCTCTAATACTGGCCTTTTTGGCGCAATTCATGCTGGCGCGTTCGGTCTGGGGGTTCCGTCTGCGCGCGGTGGGTGAGAACGCAGCCGCCGCGCGCCATGCGGGGATCAACGTGAACCGATCGCTGTTTGGCGTTGCCATTCTGTCGGGCAGTTTGGCTGGTTTGGCGGGGGTCAGCGAGGTGGCAGGGCTCAAGGGCTACTTGACCGCGGACCTGTCTCCCGGCTTTGGCTATACCGGTATCGTCGTGGCAATGTTGGCGGGCCTATCACCGATGGGTGTGGTAATCGCAGCACTGTTTATCGCCTCGGTTTTTGTGGGCGCAGACAGCATGAGCCGGGCAATGGGTGTATCGTCCTTTTTGGCGGACCTTGTGGTGTCCGTCTCGTTGCTCTGCGTGCTGGTCGGCGGGTTCTTTGCCCGATACCGGGTCGTCCGGGCCAGCACCACGAGGGCGGCATCATGATGGATATCCTGAACATCCTGTTGTCCGAAAGTTTCTGGGCCGCGTCCCTGCGCATCGCGACTCCGCTGATCTTTGGTGTGCTGGGCGCGCTGATCTGTGAACGCGCTGGGGTGCTGAACCTCGGGATCGAGGGGATTTTCGTTGTGGGTGCAATGTGCGGTTGGATGGCCGTCTGGCTGGGCGCGGGATTATGGGGCGGAGTTCTGGTTGCGGCACTGGCTGGGGCGTTCTTTGGTCTGCTGCACGCAATCCTGACAGTGCCTTTGGGCTTGTCGCAACATGTCTCGGGGTTGGGGATCACGCTTTTTGCCACGTCGGTCAGTTACTACACCTACCGCACGGCGTTGCCGAACGTGTCGTCTCCTCCCCGGATAGAGCCGTTTCAGCCACTGGATCTGCCCATATTGTCTGATCTATCCTTTTTAGGGTCTGTTTTATTCCAGCAAACCGCCCTCACTTGGCTGGCGCTGCTGATGGTGGTGGTGGTCTGGTATGTGATGAACCGCACCGCTTTGGGCGTGGCTCTTCAGGCGGTTGGAGACAACCCGGACAGTGTCGATGCACAAGGGCTTTCGGTCTATGGGCTTCGGATCGGTGCCATTGTGGCAGGATCGGCCCTGATGGCGCTTGGCGGAGCCTTCCTGACCATGAGCGCCTTTGACGCCTTTTTCTTCGGCATGGTCAACGGGCGCGGTTGGGTCTGTATTGCGCTGGTAATCTTTGCCAGTTGGCGCCCCGGAAAAGCCCTGCTGGGCGCGCTGTTGTTCGGCGCGTTCGATGCGTTGCAGGTGCGGCTGCAGACTGAGATTGGCGCGCTGGTGCCTGGTCAGGTGTTCCTGATGGCCCCCTATATCCTGTCGATCATCGCGCTTGTCGTCGCGGCCCGGTCGGCGGATTATCCGCGTGCATTGCTTACCCCCTGGTTCAAAGGCCAACGATAAGGAGCCGCCATGTTCGATCTGATCGTCAAGAATGCCACCCTGCCTGATGGTCAGTCCGGCGTGGATATCGCCTGCGTAGACGGCAAGATTGCCGCGGTGGAGGCTGGAATTACAGCCGAGACGAAAGAGGTGATCGAAGCCGAGGGGCAATTGGTTTCACCCCCTTTTGTCGACCCGCATTTCCACATGGACGCCACTTTGTCGCTGGGCACGCCGCGTATGAATGTCTCGGGCACGCTGCTGGAAGGCATAGCCTTGTGGGGAGAATTGAAGCCGATCCAATCGGTCGAAGACATTGTTGCCCGCGCCTTGAGGTATTGCGAACTCGCGGCAGCCAAGGGGATCGGCGCGATCCGCAGCCATGTGGACACCTGCGATGATGAATTGAAGGGTGTGCAGGCTTTGTTAGAGGTGCGCGAACAAGTGAAAGATTATCTGGACCTGCAGCTTGTAGCGTTCCCACAGGACGGCGTTCTGCGCGACCCAACTGCGATGGAGAATACGGTCCGCGCGCTGGATATGGGCGTGGATGTAGTGGGCGGTATTCCACATTTCGAACGCACCATGGCCGATGGGGCAGAATCCGTGCGCCTGTTGTGTGAAATCGCGGTCGAGCGCGGTTTGATGGTGGATATGCATTGCGACGAAAGCGATGATCCGCAAAGCCGCCATATCGAGACTCTGGCCTATGAAACCCAACGTTTGGGTCTGAATGGGCGGGTTGCAGGGTCTCACCTGACCTCAATGCATTCGATGGACAATTACTATGTCTCAAAGCTGATTCCGCTGATGGTTGAGGCCGGAGTGCACGCGATTCCGAACCCGCTGATCAACATCATGTTGCAGGGCCGGCACGACACTTATCCCAAGCGCCGGGGCCAGACCCGCGTGCGAGAGTTGCGTGATGCCGGGATCACTGTCGGGTTCGGCTCGGATTGTATGATGGACCCGTGGTACTCACTGGGAAAGGCTGACATGCTGGATGTGGCCTTCATGGGGCTGCACGTGGGGCAACTGTCCAGCCGGGCCGATATGGCGTGGTGTTTTGATGCCGTCACCGAAAATTCGGCTGGGATCATGGGGCTGGAAGGGTATGGTGTAGCCAAGGGATGCGCGGCGAATTTTGTTTTGCTTCAGGCAACGGACCGGATCGAGGCGATCCGGCTGCGCGCCCATCGTCTGGCCGTAGTGCGCAAAGGGCGCGTAATTGCGCGAGCAAGCCCAATCATTAGTGCCCTGAACCTGCCTACAGGGCAAAAACCGCTGGATGAATCGCGGGTTCCGTTCGTCTGAACCATGTTAGTTTGCCCAACTTGCCCTTGGGTCGTCACGTGAGTTCACAATCTATTGTTGCAACCGGCAAAATGATCTGGATGATCAGGTGCACCACGGTCGCAGCAAGCGGCTGGCCGTCGCAATGACGGCGCTAACAAAATACGGGGAGTTTAACATGATCCTAAGAAACCTGATGATTGCCGCCAGCGCCACCGCGTTGATGGCGGCAGGCGCATCGGCTGAAACCCTGCGCTGGGCCCGTGCAGGCGACTCGCTGACGCTGGACCCGCATGCCCAGAACGAGGGCCCGACCTCAGCGCTGGCACACCAGATCATGGAGACGCTGGTGATGCGCGACCATTCCGGTGCTCTTGTGCCGTCGCTGGCCACCGAATGGGCACCGTCCGAAGCCAACCCAAATATCTGGGTATTCAAGCTGCGTGAAGGTGTGACCTTCCATGACGGGGCCGAGTTCGACAGCGAAGACGTCGTATTTTCGTTGAACCGGGCGATGACGCCGGATTCCGACTACAAGGAACTGCTGGCTTCGGTGAAAGAGGTACGAGCGCCGGACAAATACACGGTTGAGATCGAAACCGATGGTCCCAACCCGATCATGCCCAACAACCTGACCAACATGTTCATGATGGACAAAGGCTGGGCCGAGGCGAACAACGCCGTGAAGGTGCAAGACTATGAAGGCGGCGAAGACACGTTCGCGGCCAAGAATGCGAACGGCACCGGCCCCTACAAGCTGATCAGCCGCGAACCGGACGTCAAAACCGTTCTACAAGCCTATGACGGCTATTGGGGCAAGGATGAGTTCCCGCTGGCCGTGACCGAGATCGTCTATACTCCCATTCAGAACGCCGCGACCCGTGTTGCAGCGCTGCTGTCGGGTGAGGTCGACTTCATTCAGGATGTCCCTGTGCAAGACCTTGAGCGTGTTGCCGGTGCCGATGGTCTGGACGTGCGTACTGCGCCACAGAATCGGGTCATCTTCTTTGGCTTGAACATGGGCGATGCTGATCTGGCCAATGATAATGTCGACGGCAAGAACCCCTTGTCTGATGTCCGCGTCCGTCAGGCCATGTCCAAGGCGATCAACCGCGATGCGATCAAACAGGTCGTGATGCGTGGCCAGTCCGCTCCGGCAGGCATGATTGCCCCGCCCTTCGTGAACGGTTGGGATGAGGGCATGGACAGCTCATCCACCACAGACATCGAAGGTGCCAAGGCGCTGATGGCTGAGGCAGGCTATCCGGATGGGTTCACCATCCAGCTCGACTGCCCGAATGACCGCTACATAAATGATGAGGCGATCTGTCAGGCCGCTGTCGGCATGCTGGCGCAGATCGGGATCACCGTGAACCTGGACGCCAAGCCAAAGGCGCAGCATTTCCCGCTGATCAACAACCTCGAAACCGACTTCTACATGCTGGGCTGGGGCGTTCCGACCTACGACTCGGAATACATCTTCAACTTCCTTGCCCATACCAAGGGTGAGAAGTACGGCTCGTGGAACGGCACGCGCTACAGCAACCCGGAATTGGACGCCAAGATTCAGGGGCTGGCTTCGGAAACCAACCTGCCCGAGCGCGACAAGCAGATCGCGGAAATTTGGCAGGTGGTTCAGGACGAACAGCTGTATATCCCGATCCACCACCAGGTGCTGAACTGGGGTATGAAGTCCAACGTGGGTACTGTGGTCGAGCCGGAAGACTCGCCCAAGATCAAGTACTTTACTCTGAACTAAGCTATTTAGATCAGAGACTTGGCAGGGCGTGACCAACGCGCCCTGCCTTTTGCGTTATCCTTCAACACCGCGCCCAGTTGCGGGACATTCAGGGAGATTTCGCCATGATCCTCAGACACAGCGCCATTGGTCTGGCGATGCTCGCAGCCACCAGCACGCATGCCGCCGAGTTCAAATGGGCCTCAACCGCCGATCCGCAAACGATGGACCCGCACGCAGTGAACTCGGCCCCGGTTCTGGGCTTCCTGAATAATGTCTACGAAGGGCTTGTCCGTCGAGACAAAGAGATGCAGGTAGAACCGGCCCTGGCAGTCAGTTGGGAGCCGATCAGTGATGGCGAGGGCTGGCGATTTAATCTGCGAGAGGGCGTGACCTTTCACGATGGCAGCACATTCGATGCGCAGGACGTGCTGTTTAGTTATCAGCGTGCCTCGGGCGAGGCCGCCGATACGCGCAGCTGGTTTGCACCGATCAGTGAGGTGAAAGTTGTCGATGATTACACCGTCGATTTCATGACCGCCGCGCCGAACCCGCTGTTTCCGTCTTCGATAGCCAACTGGATGATCATGGATCAGGGCTGGACCGAGGCCAATGATGCGGTTGTGCCTGACAAGGAAACCGGCAACTACGCCACGCTGAACGCCAACGGCACCGGCGCGTTCAAGGTCACCGCACGCGAGCCGGGCCTGCGTACAGTGTTGGAGCCGTTCGGCGGCTGGTGGGGCGAAGCCGAACACAACATCACCAGCGCCGAGTTCACTCCGATCCAGAACCCGGCCACCGCCGTTGCGGCGTTGCTGTCGGGCGATGTAGACATGATCAACCCGGTGCCGATTCAGGACGTTGCACGCCTGCAGCGGCAGGATAATGTCGAGGTGATTCAGGGCATCGAGGCCCGCGTGATCATGCTGGGCTTTGATCATCAGGCTGAGACGTTGAAATACACCGACGACGCGGGTAAACCGAACCCGTTCCGCGACCCGCGCGTGCGCAAGGCGGTGGCGCAGGCGGTGAATGTCGATGCCATTCTGGCCACCATCATGCGCGGTAATGCCGAAGCGGCCTCGCAACTGGTCAGCCCCGCGATGAGTGGCTTTTCCGAAGCCAATGCGAACCGACCGGCTTTTGACGTCGAAGCCGCCAAGGTCCTGCTGGCCGAGGCGGGGTATGCGGACGGCTTTTCCTTTGGTCTGAAATGCCCCAACGACCGCTATCTGAATGATGAGGCCGTTTGTCAGGCCGTGGTCGCCATGCTGGCCCAAATCGGCATCACGGCGGAACTGGACGCCATACCTGTGCGCAACTACTGGCCCGAGCTGCGTGAGGACAATTACGACATGTACATGCTGGGTTGGAGTCCTGGTACATTTGATGCCGAACACCCGGTACGGTTCCTTGTGGCGACCCCAAACGAGGAAAAGAAACTAGGCAGCTGGAATTTTGGCGGCTTTTCCAATGCGCGCGTGGATGAACTGCTGCCGAGGATCCAATCCGAACTGGACGCAGGCAAACGGCAGGCCATGCTGGATGAAGTCGCACAGATCATTCAGGACGAACAGGTCTATGTGCCGCTCTACGTGCAGCCTCTGCTCTGGGGCACGCGCAGCACTGTCGACCTGACCCAACGCCCGGATAACTTCTTTCTGCTGCGTTGGGTGACGGTGAACTGATGCAACGCCACGTCCGTCTGTTAGCGATACCTTGACCATCTGGTCAAAGACGGCCTAGAGAGACCGATCAACGAGGGAAACGCATGTTCGCATATATCGTCCGAAGGATGTTCCAATCCGTGATCGTGCTGCTGGTCGTGGGTCTGGTGGCCTTTTCCATGTTCCGCTTTGTCGGTGATCCGATCGACAACATGCTGGGGCAGGAACGCACACAGGCCGACATTGACCGGCTGCGCACCGAGCTGGGCCTCGATCAGCCCTTTCCGGTCCAATACTTCAAGTTCCTGAAAGGCGCGGTACAGGGCGATTTCGGCGTCTCGTACCGTCAGGGGCGACCTGTTTCGACGATCCTGATCGAACGCGCGCCTGCCACGCTGGAACTGGCCTTTGTTTCGGGCTTTCTGGCCATCACCATGGGCATCGCGCTGGGCGTTTTCACGGCAATCCGACGACAAGGGATCGCAGCAAATGTGATCATGACAGTGTCGCTGCTGGGGGTTTCGCTGCCGACCTTCCTGATCGGCATTTTGCTGATCTATATCTTTTCGATTGAACTTGGTTGGTTACCCAGCTTTGGCCGGGGTGAGACCGTGAAGATCGGCAGCTGGTCGACCGGATTCCTGACGGCCTCGGGCTTGAAGGCGTTGATCCTGCCGGCGATCACGCTGGGCCTGTATCAGATGACGCTGATCATGCGGCTGGTGCGGTCGGAAATGCTTGAAGTAATGCGCGCCGACTATGTTCGCTTTGCCCGCGCCAGGGGGTTGTCAGATCGGGTGATCAACTTCCGCCACGCGCTGAAGAATACGCTGGTGCCGGTGATCACGATCACCGGTCTGCAACTGGGCTCGATCATCGCCTTCGCCATCATCACCGAGACGGTGTTTCAATGGCCCGGCGTCGGGTTGCTGTTCATTAATGCGATCCAGTTCGTCGATATCCCTGTCATGGCCGCTTATCTGATGCTGATCTCGGTCATGTTCGTGACGATCAACCTGATTGTCGATCTTCTCTACTATGCCATTGACCCGCGCCTGCGTGTCGACGCGAGGGCCACATGACCGATACCATCGAAACCCCGCCATCCGCGCCCAAGTCTCGCTTCGCCAAGTTCTGGGACAGTGATTTCGCATGGTCGTTCCGGCATTCACCTGTGGCCATTGTGGCGTCACTTGTTGTGGTGATCCTAGTACTGGCGGCAATCTTTGCGCCGCTGATCGCGCCGTATAATCCATTTGATCCGGCGACGCTGAACCTGATGAACGGGTTCACACCGCCGGGCACGCCGAACGCTTTCACGCAAGAGACATTCCTGTTGGGCACCGATGATCAGGGGCGGGATGTGTTCTCGACCATCCTTTACGGGCTGCGTATCTCGCTGTTCGTGGGCGCCTCGGCTGTGCTGCTGGCGATGATCATCGGCGTAATCCTGGGGCTGATGGCGGCCTATTATGGCGGCTGGGTTGAGACCATTATCATGCGGATCGCCGATGTGCAGTTGACCTTTCCGGCCATTCTGGTGGCGATGCTGATCTTTGGCATCGCCAAGGGGGTAACCCCGCCCGAGTACCGCAATGCGATGGCCATCTATGTGCTGATCATCGCGATTGCCCTGTCGGATTGGGTGCAATTCGCCCGCGTGGTGCGTGGTGCCGCGCTAGTGGAGAAGAACAAGGAATATGTTCAGGCCGCCCGCCTGATCGGTCGTGGTTCGATCCCGATCATGTTCCGCCATATCCTGCCCAACGTGCTAAGCCCGGTTTTGGTGATCGCCACGATCTCCCTGGCGCTGGCAATCATTGCCGAGGCGACGCTGAGTTTCCTCGGAGTTGGAGCCCCTCCAACCCAACCCTCACTGGGCACGCTGATCCGCATCGGGCAGGGTTTTCTGTTCTCGGGTGAGTGGTGGATCCTGTTCTTCCCGGCTTGCACCTTGTTGGCGCTGGCCCTGTCTGTGAACCTGCTGGGCGACTGGCTGCGCGATGCGCTGAACCCCAAGCTGCGGTGATTTCATGAGCCTTCTGACTATCAATGACCTGACGGTCGAATTCCCGACCCGCCGCAAGCTGTTCACTGCCGTGGATCATGTGGATCTGTCGGTTGAACCCGGCGAAATCCATGGGTTAGTGGGTGAATCCGGCGCGGGTAAATCCACCATAGGTGCCGCCATCATGGGCCTGCTGGACCGCCCCGGCCGTATTGCCAGCGGCACGATCAGGCTGAGCGGCGATCAGATCAGCGGTCTAGATGCCGAGGCGATGCGCGGGCTGCGCGGCAAGAAGATCTCGATGATCTTTCAGGACCCACTGACGTCGCTGAACCCGCTGTTCACCGTGCGTGAGCAACTGGTCGAAACCATTCAGGCCCATCTGGGCGGCTCGGACACCGAGGCAAACAAACGCGCCCGTGACCTGATTGATCGCGTCGGCATCCCCGACCCGGACACGCGGTTGGACCAATACCCGCACCAGTTCTCGGGCGGGATGCGGCAGCGTGTGGTGATTGCACTGGCACTGTGTACTGAACCGGATGTGATCATCGCAGACGAACCGACCACGGCGCTGGACGTGTCCGTTCAGGCGCAGATTCTAGACCTGATCAAGGAATTGGCGCGCGAACGTCAGGTGGGCGTCATCCTGATCACCCACGATATGGGCGTGATCGCCGATACCACCGACAAGGTGACGGTGATGTACGCGGGCAAGGTGGTCGAGTCCGGTCCGACCTCGCAAGTCATGGGGCAGCCCAGCCACGAATACACCAAGTCGCTGATCGCTGCCGTACCGCGCCCAACACTTAAGCTGCATCGCTTCCCTCAGATCAGCTATGGCGGGCGCGAAACTCGATTTGCCATCGAAGACATGGCTCGGCACTGGCCGAAAGTGGACAACGACACCACCAAGCCGGTGTTCGAAATCCGCAATCTGACCAAAAAATTCCTGCAGCGCAAAGGCCTGCTGCCTTGGGACCGCACCTATTTCACCGCTGTGGATGATGTCAGCTTTGACATCCGCGCGGGCGAGGTATTTGGCGTTGTGGGCGAGTCCGGCTCGGGCAAGTCCACCGTCGCGCGGATGATTGCAGGACTTTATCCGGTGGATGGCGGCACCATCACGTTCGAGGGGCAGGTGGTCAGCGATCTGACCAACAAGACCGCGCTGGATGCTTATCGCAAGAACATCCAGATGATCTTTCAGGACCCGTATTCCTCGCTCAATCCCCGGATGCGAGTGGACGACATTGTGGCCGAACCTATTCGCCATCACCGCTTGATGGAGGGTGCTGATATCAAGCGCCGCGTGGATGAGCTGCTGGATCAGGTGGGGTTGGGTTCCGACGCCGGGTTAAAATACCCGCATGAGTTCTCGGGTGGCCAACGTCAACGGATTTCGATTGCCCGCGCGCTGGCGACGCAACCGCGGTTCCTGATTTGTGACGAACCAACCAGCGCGCTGGATGTGTCCATTCAGGCGCAGATCCTGAACATCCTGAAAGACCTGCAGGAGCATCTTGGTCTAACCCTGCTGTTCATCAGCCACGATCTGCCGGTGGTGCGCCAGATGTGCGACCGGGTCGCGGTGATGAAACAGGGCAAGGTGGTCGAGCTGCAAGAGACCAACGCGCTGTTCGCCAACCCTCAGACCGATTATGCCGGTGAATTGCTGCGCCTGATGCCCAAGCTGGATGATCTTTCGACCGAAGGGCTAAGCGCTGAGGTCTGACGCCTCGATTTCGGGCATATGTGCGGACAAAAGCATAAATTTTGTTAAGCATTGCAGACTCATGCGGGTCTGCTGTGCTAGGACTATCTCTGAAGTTGGGGGCTTCAGAGGGGCGACATGTCTCAGGACGTAAAGGACTGGCTGGGCGCACTGGGACTATCTGACTACGCGCAAGCCTTTTTGGATAACAAAATTGATTTCGCTATTTTGCCCGATCTGACGGGCGAAGACCTGATCGAAATCGGAGTAACCGCCGTGGGCGACCGCCGCAGGCTGCTGCGCGCGATTGCCGAACTTGATGCGGTCGAGACAGTTCAACCCTATGAACCCGAGGCTCCACTGGAACCTGCCAAACGGCAGGTCACGGTCATGTTCGCCGACCTCACCGGATTCACGAAACTGACCAGTGAACTGGATGCCGAGGATATGCACGCGCTGCTGAACGCATTTTTTGCCAAAGTGGATCATGTGGTCGAAAAATTTGGCGGGCGGATCGACAAGCATATCGGTGACGCCGTGATGGCGGTGTTCGGCGCGCCGATCTCACATACCAATGACACCGAACGGGCGGCACGGGCAGCGCTGGAAATCCACGCCGTATTGCCCGGCTTGAACCCGCCCGTGTCCTGCCATATCGGGATTGCGTCGGGGCAGGTGATCGCCAGTACGACAGGCAGTCAGGCGCATACGGAATACACGGTGACGGGCGACGGCGTAAATCTGGCTTCACGCATCACCGATATGGCTGTGCCGGGTGAAACGCTGGTGTCACACGACATTCAGCGTGCGTTAGGGCCGCTTTTTGTCGGTGAGTCCATGGGCGAGAAGGCGATCAAGGGGCTCACTGAACCGGTTGAGCTGTGGCGGCTGGACCGCATGGCCCGCAACATCCGGTCGCGACGGCACCGCTTTGTCGGGCGCGAGCGTGAGATGTCTCTGTTCTCGGCCACGTTCGACCGCTGTCAGCATCATGGCAAGGGCGAGGTGCATATCATTCTGGGTGAACCGGGGATCGGCAAAACGCATCTGTCCGAGCAAGTGGCCGAGATGGCTGCGGGTTTGGGTTACTCGATTCATAGCGGCGTTGTCATGGATTTCGGTGCGCGCGAGGGGCACTCGGCCATTCAATCCGTTGCACGTAGCATTTTGGGGCTGGAGTCGATGGATGACGCGACCACCTGTGCCGAGATGGCGAAACAGGCAGTTGGAAAGGGCTGGGTCTCGCCGTCGAACGCGGCCCATCTGAACGCGCTGCTTGAGCTTGAGCAGGACCCCGGTCTGGCTGAAGTGTACGCGGTTATGGACAACGCAACCCGTCTGCGTGGACGACGGCAAGTGATTGACGAATTAATTGAGGCGCGCAGCCGCGACGCGCCAATGTTGATCCAGATTGAAGATATTCATTGGGCCGCCCCCGAGATCTTGACCGCTTGCGCTCATATCGCCGCGACCACGCGGGATTCGCCCTGCGTGCTGCTCATGACCAGCCGCGTCGAGGGCGACCCCATCAACCGTGAATGGCAGATGGGTACAGATGGGGCGCTGATTTCGAAATTGGAATTGGCACCGATGGGAGACGATCAGGCCCGCAAACTTGTCGAAGAATTCACAGGAATAGACCCTGAATTGCTGGATTCCTGTGTCAAACGTGCCGGCGGCAACCCGCTGTTCCTGGAACAGCTTCTGCGCAATATCGATGTGTTGAAACGAGAATCCGTTCCGGGCAGCATTCAGGGGATTGTTCAATCGCGCCTGGATGCGTTGGATCGGTCCAGCCGGGCAGCGATACAGGCGGCCTCGGTGCTGGGGCAGCGGTTCTCTCCGGAAGTGCTGAACTTCATTTTGGGCGAGGGGCATCTGGACACCTCGACGCTGATCCGCTCTGCCCTGATCCGGGAGGCGGGAACGGATCTGATGTTTGCCCACGCGCTGATCCGCGACGGGTCTTATGCAACGCTGGTGAAATCCGAACGCGCGCGGCTGCATCGTCAGGCCGCGAAATGGTTCGAGGATCGCGACGCCACCCTGCGGGCGCAGCATCTGGACCGGGCGGGTGCCACCAATGCCGCGCAGGCCTATTTGGAAGCGGCTGAGAAACTGATTCAGGCCTTTCAGTTCGATGAAGCCAGTCCATTGATTGAACGGGCGCTGGAGCTGCCCGCTCCGTCTGGGGTTAGGTTCGACTTGTTTTGCGCCCGTGGAGAGACGCACCGATTGCAGGGGTTGTCGGATGACGCTCTGAGGGAATTCAAAGAGGCCGCAGAACTAGCCGACACGGACGAACAGGTCTGCCGCGCCCACATCGGGCTGGCGCAGGCTGCACGGCAGGCCAGCCTGTACAGCGACGCGCTGGAAAGCCTTGAACAGGCCGAGATCGCGGCAGAACGCAGCGGCTCGGAACGTGACGTGGCGCAGATCAATTACGTTCGGGGAAATGTTTACTTTCCGCTGGGTCGGGTTGAGGACGCGCTACAAAGCAACGAAAAGGCTCTAACACTGGCGCGCAAGCTGGAATCGGCGCGGTTGGAGGTGGGCGCGCTCAGTGGATTTGGGGATGCCAATTTCATGAACGCCACGATGCGCACGGCGGCCGGGTTTTATACGCAGGCTGTGGAACGTGCGCGGGAAAAGGGCCTGGTCCGCGATCTGGCGGCGAACCTGCACAACCTCAGCGTTGCGCGCAGCTATACCGGTGAAGTGGTGCAGGGGAAGCTGGATGCGCAGGAGGCCATCGAAGTTTCTCAGAAATACTTTGCCTTTGTCCCGGAATGTGTGGCGCAGACTTGTCTGGGCGTGGCGCACACCTTTCTGGGAGAATTGGATCAGGCGTTGGAGACCTTTGCCATTTCAGCGGAAATCGCCAACCGCGTGGGCGCCAAACGGCTTGAGGCGCAGGCGCTTGAGCATCTGGCCCGCACACAGGTCTATGCAGGTCAGTCGGATCAGGCCCAAGAGACAGGTCTGCGCGCCGTCGATATCGCCTTAGAGCATGGCCGAAACTTTGTAGGACCAAAGGCGCTGTCCGCGTTGGCAATGGCTGAAACAGACCCTAATACACAGGATCAGCATCTGAAATTGGGTGCTCGGATCATCGCAGAAGGCTGCGTGGGTCATAGTCATCTGCATTTCTACCCCGATGCCTGTGCCGTCATGCTTGCACGGCAGGAATGGGACAAGGCCGTTGAATACGCCGATGCGTTGGCGAGGTTCACGGCGGACGAACCCCTGCCGATGGTTGATCTGTCCATTCAGCACACTCGGGTACTGGCCGCATGCGGTGGGTGGGGCATTCCAATGACCGCGCATGAAGACTTCGAGGCGCTGGGCGCAAAATTCGCCGAAATGGGCATCACGCAGTCTCTGGTCGGACGGTTGGACCACGCATGAGAGGGGCTGAATGAGCATCGAAAAGAAGGTTTGGTGGGTATCCGGTGCCCTGACGTTTGGTCTGGCTGTACTGCTGTTCAAACTTTTGGTCGCGCTGAACCATTTCGAGGGTGACCCGACGCAACTGCCGGACCAGGCCTCAGTCGATGACTATCTGCAAAAGCTGGGGAATGCGCCGGAATACAGGGTGAAGACCGGCATTTTCATCAAATCCTTCAGCTTTATCGGCGCCAGCGACGTGCATGTCAGCGGCTATATCTGGCAGCACTACGAAGACGGCATCCATGATGCGATCAAACCCGCCGAGGGCGAGGTGGGGTTCATCCTGCCCGAGGCTACCGATGCCGCGAATGGTCTGATCGAAGAGGTCTATCGCATGGACCAGAACGGGTCGGAACTGATCGGCTGGTATTTCGAACAGACCCTGCGGCAGAGCTTTGATTACACCAGCTATCCCTTCGACCACAAAACCGTCTGGGTCCGGTTCTGGCCCGGTGAGTTTGATGTCAATGTGGCTCTAATACCGGACTTTCTGGCCTATCCGGCAACCGGCCCCGAGGACATCTTTGGCATCGATCCCCGTATCGTCATGGGCACGTGGGAGCGGGAAAACACCTATTTCGATTACCGCCAGTCCGATCTGGATACCACGCTGGGCATCGGAGAAAACGAGTTTCAGACCTACTTGCCCGAGCTGCACTATAACTTTGTCATCAAGCGAAACTTCGGGAATGCCTTCATCGTTCACATGATCCCGCTGATCGTGGTGACGATGTTGCTGTTCGGTGCCGTGATGACCGTCACCCGTCGCCCCAATCTGGTGGAACGGCATGATTTCAGCACCTCCAGCGTTATCGGCACCTGCTCGGTGCTGTTTTTCGTGATCCTGCTGGCCCATGTGCAACTGCGCGAAGGCTTTGCCGGATCGCCGGTGATTTACATGGAGTCGTTCTTTTTCCTGATGTATTTCCTGCTGCTGGCGGTCTCGATCAACACCTACCTGTTCGCGTCAGAGGCGGTGCCCTCGCTGCGGTTCATCCACTACAGGGACAACCTGTTCCCAAAGGCTGCGTTCTGGCCCTTTGTCCTGCTGTGCATGGTGGCGATCACGGCCTACAACCTCAGCCTAAAGGCAGGACCCGAAGATGAGACCGTGATCGAATTGCAGAACTAGGTGGGCGGCTGATAACCCGGCTTGGGCGTGCCCGTGGCCATATCCAGCGTGTATTCCGCGACAATGCCAGAGGTGCCCTGTTCCCACTGATCCAGATACTTGGTTGGGTGCGCGATCACATAGGTGTAGGCAGGTTTTTTCACGCCGTTGATCAGGACGTTGATCCGCTTGCGCACATAGACATTCTCGGGCGAGTTGGGGCCGTGATAGCCTTCCAACTTGTCCAGTTCCTTCATTCCGCTGGATGAGACACGGTAGACCTCGCCTTTCACCGCTTTGCCGCGGCCTTTCTGGTCAACCAGCGTGGCCATGCGGTGCAGGAAGCCGCAGTTGGGATTGTCGCAATGCGGCTCGTGCGGGACGATCAGGGGCATCCGCTGCCGGGTCACTGCTTCGCCCACGAAGTCATCCAGCACCTCGGTGTGAGCGTCGTGGTTAGGAAAGCCCTTCTTGAGCGAGCCGTAGGTGAAGTAGAGGTAGGTCTTTTCGCGATCCTCGATCAGATCGTTCTCGTCCTCTTCCTCCAACTCGGTCAGGGTGTGGGTGTTGGCCCACTCGTCCAGCATCTCGACAATTTCTTCCGAGAGTTTGTGACCCTTGGTGTTGTTCGGATTTTGTAGGAAATGAATGCAGGAACTGGCGTCGATCCCGTCGGCCCCAAGCAGGATTTCCACCATCTCGACCGAGTTGTTCATCACCGCCACATGCAAGCTGGTAAAGCCGTGATCGTTCGTAGCGTTGATGTTAATGCCCCGGTCGATCAGTGCCTGCGCGGCCTCCAGATCCGGCTTGCCCAGATCCACACCGCTTTCGTTCATCTCACCTTCGCCACCCGCTGCGTAATGCAGCAGTGTGTCGCCGTTGCTGTCGTCAACGATGTCGATCCCGGCCATGCCGTTGTCGATGGCCCGGAACACCCGGTCCCATTGGGCAAATTCGTCCGAAGAAGCGGCTTCCTGCGCCCATTTGCAGATGTTGTGCTCCTGATCGGCCAGTTCCTCGAAGGCTTCGTCCAGAACCTCCATGATCTGGTCCGGGGTCGCCATCATGCCGATCCCCATCATGCCGTTCGACAGCCGCCCCTTGCGCGGGCCGACCAGATCGATGCCCAGATCGCGCAGCTTTTCAACGTTCCGCTGAGTAGTGACATTGTTCCACATATTAGTGTTACACGCCGGGCACAGGATCACCGGTTTGTTCCGGTATTGCCACGCGACAAAGACCGAGGTCAGCAGGTTGTCTGCAATGCCGTTGGCGATCTTGCCCATCGTGTTGCAGGTCACCGGAGCGACAATCACGCAATCGGCCCAGTCGCACAGCGCCAGATGCGAGGCGCGCAGGGGCATTCCGAACTCGATATAGCGGAAATTCCATTCGTCATCGTCGCGGTAGTAGTCGTTGTGCGAGATGCATTTCTCGATCCGTTCGGTGCCGAAATCGCGAAAGAACTTCTCGGCCGAAACCGAGGGGATCAGTTTCACGTTGTGCCCGGCTGCCGTAATCCGCTCGACCAGTTCCGGCACCTTGTCGGCGGCTGACGATCCACAGGCGCATAGCAGCACGTTACGTTTTTCGGTTGGGGCGTCGGTCAATCCGCCCTTGGGGTAGCCAAAAATGTTCTTGTCCAGACTGGGAGATTCATGGCGGAGCAAAACCGGCAGCCCGGCCTTATGTATCCGTTCCTGCAAACGGCCCTTCAGGATCATATCGACGATGTCATTTCGCCGGCCCAGACATTCGCCCTGAAAGAACAGGTACGGGACCGTTTCCTTGCCGGTCAGCACATTCAGTTGCCGCCGCATCTTCATCACATTGGCCCCGTGGCCTTCAACGTCGATCAGTCTGACGCTGGTGATGCCGATATTAGCGAGGATACTGCGCAGCATATAGGACCAGGGGTCCTCATCTGCATAGAACAGGACGATCTCGTTTTCCCGGACAAGGCGCGCCACATCGGTGGGATCTTCGGGCGGTTCGTGTTCCTCGATCACCAGCATCGCCGGGTTCTTCAGATCACGCAGACCGCGGAAGATGTGTCCGCGCGGCGCCTGCCATACCTGAGAGGTCGCGGGGCTCATGTCCACCACCGTCACCAGATCGGTCTCTGCATCATAGGCGATGCAAAGGCACCAGAACTCTTCGAGCAACGCCGTTTCACGGAATACATTTGCAGGCGGTCGGATGACTTCGAAGCCCAGAACGCGATTGAAGTCGATATTGATCATAAGGTGGCGGTCTTCGTCCTCGTTCAGGCTAAGCAATTGGGCGCGGAACCACTCTTCGGGCGAGGTTATCTTCCTGTCGCGGCGATCCTTGAAGCTCTGAAAGGCGCTACCCAGATGCACGTCAGGGCTCTGGCTCAGATAGCGCTGGGCCAGTGCGTGCATTTCCTTGGCGGTGGATACCCGGCTGAGCGCTTCGGTAAGATTTGCCTGCGTTGCAATCACCAGCTTGTCTTCATCGACCTGTTCATCTCCAAGAATCGCAAGGCTTTCAGCCAGCACACCCAACGAGTTCATGTTCGGGCTGGCCCGCCGGAACAGGTTGCGGCGTTTCTTGGGGTCCTTGGCCAGATACAGCGTGCTGTCCACATAGTTGCAGTCCTGCTGCAGCGTTTGCAGGTTGGTTTTTACCGCCTCGCGCGCCGAGAACCGCAGGATGCCCCGCGACCGCATCGAAGTTCCGTCGCGGTCCGACATCCCTGCCCAGAGCCGGTCAATCGTGGTGACCCACAGCTTGCCATATTTCTCGGGATGTACATCCATCATATGCACCAAACCGGTGCTGGGGTTGCACTTGGCGATGATCGCAAAGTGACCGCCAGGCATGGTCGGTTTGCCATGGGCGACACCGACCTGAAAATTTGCGACAAGGATGTCATTATCCCCGCCCAGCCGGTTGGATTCGTCGATCGCCTCAAGCAGCAATGCGACCGAGGTCGTGGCCTCATCCATGAAATAGGCCTGAACCTGCACCTTATCGCGCAGACCCTGCGTATGGATGAATGTGCAGGCCACGTCATACAGCTCGCCCAACGAGATGCCATCATTCACCACGAAGGACGTTGGCAGGGCGCATTCGCGGAAGATGTCGTTGACCTCGCAACTGAACCCCAGTGCCGACATGCTCAGGGCGGCCGCCGTCACGCTGCAGCAATTGATGGGTTGCTGAAAGTTTTGCAGATGTACGCTGACCAGATCGCCAAACAAGGTGTCATAGCAGGCCTCGCGGATTTTGGTCGGGATTTCAAACCAATGGTTGCTGGATAGATACGCCAGCCGTGTGCCGGGCGTGGCCAGCGCCTCGAGGCTGACGGGAATGTCGAAAATCTCAAGATGTTCTTCGTAGAAATAGTCGCCTGTATCGGCCGTGGCCAGAACTGTGCCCTCCTGACGCAAGTGAACGACACCGCTGAGGACCACATACATACCTTTCGAGGGCAGAACCGTATCCTCGGCCACCTCGAAACACTCGAAATGTGGCTGAATATGCGAAGGGTCATCTGCCGGCAGGATTTCGTGTATCAGCGCCCAGTCGGCTTTGGTTGGATCATAGGAAATAGTGTTCTCAATCGGGTCTTTAGGCACGTCTGTTCCCCCCTTGAACTTCGCCGTGAATATGATCGAAGAACCAACGCTGTTTTGTATTGCGGGCGTCAGGTTGTGTTCGGTCAAACAGAATTCCAAGACCGGCCCGACGGGGCATTCTGCGCTGGCCGGGCCAAGCGGCCGCAGGAATTGGTGCGAACAAATGGGCCCAATTGACCGCACCGTATCTTATTTGGAGGCAAAAATCACCGATGGTGTTGATTTGATTGTCTGAGTTTCCATGGCTCTGGGTTCGAGGACAAATCAGTTGCCTTGTAAATTTCTTAGATCACGGCACTAAGTTTATTGGGCGATATGTCATTATTACCGTCATAATGACGTAACTTTCCGCGTTTTCGTCAAGATAGTCTATGCGGATCGAACAGCCTAGGCCTCATACTTTCATAAACGAAAGAGGAGGCGCGTTTTGAGCTGGAATATATGTGTCATAGGGGCAGGCAAGATCGGTCAGATGATCGCCAGCCTGCTGCAAGCATCGTCGAACTATTCAGTCACCGTGGCTGACCGCGATCTGTCGGCTCTGGCTGTGCTGAACAAGCAGGGGATTGCGACCCGGCAGATTGATGTGGGGGATGAGTCCCAGTTGACACAAGGGCTGAGCGGGTTCGATGCAGTGATCTCTGCCGCGCCGTTTTTTCTGACGCCGAAGATTGCCAAGGCGGCTAAGACGGCAGGCGCGCATTACTTTGACCTGACCGAGGATGTTGCGGCCACCAATGCCGTTCGAGAATTGGCTGAAGACAGTGAAACGGCGTTCATGCCGCAATGCGGCCTGGCACCGGGGTTTGTCGGCATCGCCGGGGCTGCATTGGCTTCGGAGTTCGATGAACTGGACAGCCTGCATATGCGGGTGGGAGCCTTGCCGCTCTATCCGACCAACGCGCTGAAATACAATCTGACATGGTCCACGGACGGGCTGATCAACGAATACTGCAACCCTTGCGATGCCATCGTGAATGGCGAGCGGGTCAAGACTGCGCCGCTGGAAGACTACGAAGTGCTGGGCCATGACGGTGTGGAGTACGAATGCTTCAATACCTCAGGCGGTCTGGGCACGCTGCCCGAGACGCTTGAAGGCAAGGCGCGGGCGGTGTCCTATCGCTCGATCCGGTATCCCGGTCATTGCGACATCCTGAAGCTGCTGCTCAAGGATCTGGGGCTGGAACGCCGCCGTGACCTGCTGAAGGACATCTTCGAGACCGCACTGCCGCGCACCGATCAGGATGTGGTTTTGGTCTACTGCACCGCGAAAGGCATGATTGACGGCGCGCTGCGTGAGAAATCGCTGATCAACAAAAGCTTTGCCCGCACCCTCAATGGACAGGTCTGGAGCGCCATTCAGGTCACCACCGCCGCAGGCGTTCTGGGCGTGGTCGATCTGATGCGCACCGGGGGTGTGCCCACAAAAGGGTTTATCCGTCAGGAACAGGTGAACCTGTCCGATTTCCTGAACACCGAATTTGGCCGGCTCTATCGCGCCGGTGATGTAACCGAACAGAACAAGGCGGCCTGAGATATGAAAGACATCGTGATGACTGCACAAACCACCCTCTCAAATCTGGACCTGACCGAGGCTGAGCTGACGGGAGGCAGCCTGAAAGTGACCTCTCCAATCGACGGATCTGTGCTGGCCGAGGTGCATGAGACGCCCGCTGCCGAGATGGAGGCTGTCTTTGCCAATGCAAAAGCCGCGTTTAAGGCCTGGCGCGTTGTACCCGCCCCGCGCCGGGGTGAATTGATCCGCCTATTGGGCGAAGAACTGCGCGCCGCCAAAGACGATCTGGGCGCGCTAGTCAGTTGGGAGGCCGGCAAGATCACCTCGGAAGGTCTGGGCGAGGTGCAGGAGATGATCGACATCTGCGACTTTGCCGTCGGTTTGTCGCGCCAGTTGTATGGTCTGACCATCGCATCGGAACGCCCCGGCCACCGGATGATGGAAACCTGGCACCCAGCCGGTCCGGTCGGTGTGATTTCGGCTTTCAACTTCCCTGTAGCAGTCTGGTCCTGGAATGCGGCACTGGCGCTGGTTTGCGGCGATCCCGTGATCTGGAAACCATCGGAGAAAACCCCGCTGACTGCGATGGCCTGTCAGAAGATTTTTGAACGAGCACTGGCACGGTTTGGGGACGCGCCCGATCACCTGCTGCAAACGCTGATCGGTGGCGCCGCGCTGGGCGAGGCGCTGGTGACCAGTGAGGATGTTCCGGTGATCTCGGCCACGGGCTCAACCCGCATGGGCCGAGCCGTGGCCCCCATCGTGGCGCAGCGTTTTGGTAAGTGCATTCTTGAACTGGGCGGCAACAACGCGATGATTGTTGGCCCTTCGGCCGATCTGGAAATGGCGGTGCGCGCGATTGTGTTCTCGGCCGTCGGTACCGCCGGTCAGCGCTGCACGACGTTGCGACGTCTGATCGTTCATAACTCGATCCGTGCAGAACTGATAAGTCGTCTGAAAAAGGCCTATGCCGGTCTGCCCATCGGAGACCCACTGGCCGAGGGCACGCTGGTCGGCCCGCTGGTGGACGAAGCCTCTGGTTCGGCAATGACAGCCGCGTTGGAGGCTGCAAAGGACGAAGGTGGCACCGTGTTCGGCGGCAACCGCGTGACCGAAGGCGTCCCGTCGGGCGTGTATATGGAACCTGCCATTGTGGAAATGCCCGGTCAGACAGCGGTGGTGAAGACCGAAACCTTTGCTCCGATCCTTTATGTCATCGGTTATGACGATTTCGACGACGCGATTGAGCTGCAGAACGACGTGCCGCAAGGCCTGTCGTCCTGCGTGTTCACGCTCAATATGCGCGAGGCTGAGCAATTCCTGACGGCAGCCGGATCTGACTGCGGCATCGCCAACGTCAATATCGGACCCTCGGGGGCCGAGATCGGCGGCGCGTTTGGTGGCGAAAAGGAAACCGGAGGTGGACGCGAAAGCGGTTCGGACGCCTGGAAAGCCTACATGCGGCGCCAGACAAATACTGTAAACTACTCGGCGGAATTGCCACTGGCGCAAGGCGTGAAGTTTGACATCTGATTTAGCTGCCCGGCGGTGCCTGATGGTGCCGCCGGGTCAGTCCGCAAACAGGTAATCCAGCCGCATCACGGCCTGGGCTGTGTCTTGTGAAACTCCTAGGAAACTGGCAATTGCTGCCTCGTTTTCAGCGCGCGGGCTGTTTTCCCGAATGCGCAAATACCCGTCAAACCCCACAGCGCGGATCAGTTCGGATTCATAAGCCAGCGAATTGCGCAGAGTCGGCACAAGCTTCGCGACAGATTCGGCGGGGCTATTCTCACCGGCCAATCCGACCCGGCGGGCGTGACCGATCAGGTAATCGTCAGAGTGCTCGCATTCGATTTCAAGCACATGGGTGATGACCTGATCCGAGCAGAAATCCTGAATGATCTCCAGATTGGCAGGATCGACGCAAATCACCAGTTTGTCGGATTCGAAGGCGTCGAACAGCATCCGTACCACTGCGCGCCGGTGGCGGGAGCGTTTGTCCAGAGTCGTTTCAATCCCACCGAGATCGGGCAGGGGAGTGTCCTCTTCGTTAAACAGGTATTCGACGCAGGGAATAGCGGTCTCGGATGCGATTTGATCGACGAGGCGTTTGGCGACATGCCATTTTTTGCACGCGATGATAAGGATTTCACGCTCGGAGCCTAGTGAATTCCCAATCTCCCAGAACCGTCGACCAAAACGGCGGCCGACCCGTCCACGCCCGGTGAGAAAACCATGGAGGTTGCGACCCTCATTCGAAATTTTGAACTCGACACCTTCGCTGGCATAGAGCTTGCCCAACCGCTCTTTCAACTCATGCGCTTCGGAGCTGATCTTGCGGGCAAACAGGTAATCCTGCCCTAAAAGCATGTCATAGTGATCGT
The DNA here is from genome assembly GCF_040329455.1 of Ruegeria sp. SCP11. Taxonomy (NCBI): domain Bacteria; kingdom Pseudomonadati; phylum Pseudomonadota; class Alphaproteobacteria; order Rhodobacterales; family Roseobacteraceae; genus Ruegeria; species Ruegeria sp. SCP11. The sequence continues at coordinate 25,417 of NZ_JBDZYG010000009.1, forward strand.
TGTAGAAGGTGACCGGCATCCCGTAGTCTGAGAACATCAGGAAGGTCGGGGTTCGGTTTTCAATTTCCTCCCGAGGGATCAGATGGCGGACGAGGGTCTGAAAGAAGGTCTCATCGGGAATCCAGGTGGTCGAGAAAAAGCGGATCACATCCGGGCGCTGTTTCAGAAAGTCGAGGATCATCTCGACCGTCCGTCGGCGCAAGCACCACCATTGGCTGCCAATCATAATCTGAAGATCAGCCGGAGTGTCACGCGTCAGACCAAAGCGTTTTTGAAAACCGTATGAGGTGTAAAATAGCCGGCTGTGCGTCCGCTCGTTAAAGAAATGGCGATAGATCAGCCGGTCTTCTTTCATACCGGTTTTGATCCAGTTGCTGGCAAAGAAATCGTGGCTTTCCACGAAGTCCTTGTCGTTTTCGTCCAGAAACCAATGCGTATACTCTGCCGTTTTGATCGCCATGCAATCGCCGGACAGCATGTAAAAATGGGTGGCCCGCGGAAATGCATCAACGGCGGCTTGCACGGCATACAATGTCGCCTGAACCAGAGACCAACCACCCCAGCCACATTTGATGCGCTTTGTCGCGAACGTAACGTTCGGGTTGTCTTTCAAAGCGCTGTGAATGCGATCATAGGCGACTACGCTGGCTCGGGCATCAAAGTGAATGGCCATGCAGTCTCCTGTGGCCGTAAGCTGCTCGGCCTGCGCGATGATCGCGTCAGGATCCTTGTGGCACAATAGAATATAGGCAACCCTTGCCATATTGCGTCTGAGATGTCCGTTTCTGCCTGTTTGCACTCTGATACTGAGGATGAGCGATTGAATAAACAGAATATTTTTGGTTTTTTGGTTACAAATACGGGCGTGTGGTATGAGTTTTGACCTGTTGAGGAGGCACAGCAGATGGGTTTTCCCGGTACATGGATGACCGAAAGTGAGAGCATGGTGTACCGTGTTGTGCCGAAATGCGCCTGCTCAACCATCGGGCAGATCATGTTTTATTCTGATCACGGACGCTTCTTTGATGGCGATATCCATGACGCTCAGGACGGTATACACAAATGGGCCTTTGGCGACAGTCAGGACCCGATAACTAAGAATGTCCGCGATCACAGGGCATACTCTTTCACTTGCGTACGTAACCCATACACCCGAATCTTGAGCTCGTTTTTTGACAAAATCTGCGGTATTCAGCGCAACGGTAAGCGCTATCGTGGGAACCTGGTGCCGACGTTGATCTACAATTACGGGATCGAAGTGGGAGGAGATGACGGCAAGGGTGAGTTCGACCAGATCGCCAGTTTCCGTCGGTTCCTGTTGTTCGCCCGGGATACGATCCGTTGGCGTAGACCTATGGACCCCGACATACACTGGTCGGCAATGTCAGGCCACGTGTCCACCTTTATCGTGAATGGCGGGAGGTACGACCGCATCTTCTGGACCGAGCAATTTAACGATGGGATGCAGGGTGTCCTGGACAATCTGGACACGCCGCATGCAGTTAACCTGTCCGAGATTCCGCGGTTCAACGAGTCCGAAGGCCACGGACCCAAGCGCGCGCATCCGGTTGAGGATTATTTCGACGATTTGTCGATGCATTTGGTTTACGAAATTTACAAACAGGATTTCAAACTGTTCAAATACGATTTCGAGAACCCAGCGAATAAGATGCCGATTGGCGAAATTGATCTGGACGAAGTTCACGCCAAACTGGGTGACTGATCCGTCAGGCAAGTACTCCCGCCCATCGTCGATGTCTCTGACGAGACATCTCCTCTGGTTGGGCCCGGCGCCGCGCTGTGCGCGGCGCCGGGCCCAAGGCCGAACGTGGCATCGGCGTAGCCGATGGTGCGCTTCGGGCACGGGAGCATTCCTGGAATGGGACAAGCCGGCTCTGTAGCAAGCCAGCTTGCCCAGGTCAGACCTGACGCACAGCGCCTTTTGCTGCGCTGGTGGTCAGCTTTGCATAAGCCTTGAGTGCGGTTGATACCTTACGCTTGCGAGGCTCGGCTGGCACCCAGCCTTTTTCGTCCTGCTCTTCACGCCGCGCAGCAAGTTCTTCGTCTGACACGGCCAGATGGATAGAGCGGTTGGGGATGTCGATCTCGATCTTGTCACCCTGTCGTACCAGACCGATCTCACCGCCTTCGGCTGCTTCTGGTGAGACGTGGCCGATCGACAGGCCGGAAGTACCGCCCGAGAAACGGCCATCGGTCAGCAGTGCACAGGCTTTACCAAGACCTTTGGATTTCAGATAGGAGGTCGGGTATAGCATTTCCTGCATCCCTGGACCACCACGGGGGCCCTCGTAGCGTATGACCACAACGTCGCCCGCTTCGACCTTGCCAGTCAGGATGTCATTCACCGCCTGATCCTGGCTTTCGCAGACATAGGCCGAGCCGGTGAAGGTCAAGCTGCTTTCATCCACGCCTGCGGTTTTCACGATACAGCCGTCACGGGCGATGTTGCCGAACAGAACGGCAAGGCCGCCATCCTGGCTAAAGGCATGTTCCTTGTTTCGGATCACGCCATTTTCGCGATCGGTATCCAGTTCCTTGTAGCGGTTCGACTGGCTGAACGCCTGCGTTGTACGCACGCCGCCCGGAGCGGCTTTGAAGAGTTCCTGCGCCTTGGGGTTGTTGGCAATCTTAATATCCCAGTTTGCGATTGCCTCACCCATGGTGGCCGAGTGTACGGTGCTGCAATCTTCGTGCAGCAACCCGGCTCGACCGAGTTCTCCGAGGATCGAGAAGATGCCGCCAGCGCGGTGGACGTCCTCCATATGCACATTCTCGGTGTTCGGCGCGACCTTGCACAGGCAAGGCACTTTGCGGCTGAGCCGGTCCATATCCGCCATGGTGAAATGCACCTCGCCCTCATGTGCGATCGCCAATAGGTGCAGAACGGTATTGGTTGAACCGCCCATGGCGATGTCGAGGCTCATCGCGTTCTCGAAGGCTTCGAAGGTGGCGATTTCACGCGGGAGGAAGCCTTTCTCGTTCAGATCGTAGTGACGCTTGGTGATCTCAACGATCCGGCGGCCCGCCTCAAGGAACAGTTCCTTGCGGTCCGCATGGGTGGCCAGGGTCGAGCCGTTGCCCGGCAGCGCCAGACCCAGCGCCTCGGCCAGGCAGTTCATCGAGTTTGCAGTGAACATGCCGGAGCACGACCCGCAGGTGGGGCAAGCGTTTTCCTCGATATGTTTGACCTGCTCGTCGGTGTAGTGATCATCGGCCGCTGCAACCATTGCGTCGACCAGGTCGATTTTCTTGACGTCCAGATCTTCGATGTCGATCTTTCCAGCTTCCATCGGTCCACCAGAAACAAAGATCGCCGGGATGTTCAGGCGCATTGCGGCCATCAGCATGCCGGGAGTGATCTTGTCACAGTTCGAAATACAGACCATGGCGTCGGCGCAGTGGGCATTGACCATGTATTCGACCGAATCCGCGATGACTTCGCGTGAAGGCAGCGAGTACAGCATACCGTCATGGCCCATAGCGATACCGTCATCGACGGCGATGGTGTTGAACTCCTTGGCGACACCGCCTGCGGCCTCAACCTCGCGCGCGACCATCTGGCCCAGATCCTTCAGGTGCACATGCCCGGGTACGAACTGGGTAAACGAGTTGACGATAGCGATGATCGGCTTGCCGAAATCGCTCTCGGTCATGCCGGTGGCGCGCCACAGGCCACGGGCACCGGCCATGTTGCGGCCATGGGTAGAGGTTCTGGATCGGTACATTGGCATGATGCTGTTTCCCTTTTGCCCCGGTTGCGATATGCGGGATATGTGCGTTATAGCGCACGTATCACATGTGCGCTATAACGCACAAGGGGATTCGAAAGACGATTGACATGGCACCGGAAGACATAACGCTGAAATTACGGGATGTGCGGGCGGCCTCGGGGTTGAGCCTGTCCAAGGTGGCCGAGATGACGGGCGTGAGCAAAGCCATGCTGGGCCAGATCGAGCGCGGCGAATCCAGCCCGACCATCGCGACACTGTGGAAGATCGCCAAAGGGTTCCAACTGCCTCTGAGTGCCCTGATTGGCTCGGAAACCCTGCGCGATACGCCCAGTTCGGATGTGTTTCGAACCGTGACCTTTCCCGGCAGCCTTGAGGTCAAGATCGTCTTTCCCTTTGATCCCGCGCTGCGGGCCGAGACGTTTCACGTCAACCTCTCGCCCAATCAGGTTCACGACTCAGCTGCACATGCCACAGGTGTAACCGAAGAGGTATTTGTGCTGACCGGTGAGCTCGACATTCTACGGGATGGCGAGTGGGTGCCGTTGCAGGCCGGGCAGGGGCTGCGCTTTGCGGCGGACCTGCCCCATAGCTATCGCGCGGGCGAACAGGGCACGGCGTTTCTGAACATGCATCATTATGCACAGCTTGATGCGCTGGCCGCGATTGGCTGAGAACATGGCTGCATTTCTGAACACTCTGACACTGGCCGATGCCATCGGGTCTTTCGGGGCTCTGGTCGTTGTGGCCGCCTATTTCGCCACCCAGATGCGGATGATGAATTCCGAGGACCTGGCCTTTCCGGTGCTAAACCTCGCCGGGTCGGTTCTGATTGTCTACTCGCTGCTGCAGAATTTCAATCTGGCCTCGATGCTGATCGAGGGGTTCTGGATTCTGATCAGTCTGATCGGAATCATCCAGTTTTTCCGGCTGAGACGCACGCGATAGCCCCGTAAACCCCCTTCCAGCCTTGAACCCGCATGTCCGCGCGTATAGGGACAGATCAAGCGTGCTTTGGGGAGGCTTTGATGCAGGACGATCCGAAAACCCTCGTTTCAACCGAATGGCTTGCCGCCCATATGAAAGATCCCGATTTGCGGATTTTGGATGGGTCTTGGTATCTGCCTCAGCAAGGGCGGGACGCTAAGGCGGAATATGACGCGGGTCACATTCCCGGCGCACGGTTTTTCGATATTGATGAGATTTCCGACCACCGCTCGGACTTGCCGCATATGGCCCCTCCGGTCGAGAAATTTATGTCGCGCCTGCGGGCCATGGGCGTGGGCGACGGCCATCAGGTAGTGGTTTACGACGGTGCTGGTCTGATGTCTGCAGCGCGTGTCTGGTGGCTGTTCCGGCTGATGGGGCAGGAGAATGTCGCTGTTCTGGACGGAGGCATGCCCAAATGGCTGGCCGAGGAGCGCGAAGTTGAAGATTTGCCCCCCGTCATCCGTGACCGTCACATGACCGTGCGGGTGCAGAACCATCTGGTGCGCGACGTCACGCAGGTGTCCGCCGCTGCCAAACTGGCCGATCATGAGATCATCGACGCCCGTTCCGCTGGCCGCTTTGCCGGTGCAGAGGTTGAGCCTCGCGAGGGTTTGCGATCGGGCCATATTCCGGGCTCACGCAACGTGCCCTTTGGCAATCTTCTGAACAAGAACGGTACGATGAAGTCGCCCGACGACTGCCGCGCCGTGTTCGAAGCGGCAGGTGTGGATTTGTCGAAGCCTGCGATCACCTCCTGCGGGTCGGGTGTGACCGCCGCGATCCTCAGCCTTGCGCTTGAGCGCATCGGCAAAAAAGACCATTCGCTTTATGACGGCTCCTGGGCTGAATGGGGTGCCTTCCCGACCCTGCCCGTCGCAACCGGAGAGAACTGATGTTCGAAAACCTCAAACCGCAGCCCGCCGACAAGATCCTGGCGCTGATGCAGGCGTACCGCGAAGACCCGCGCGATCAGAAGATTGACCTGGGTGTTGGCGTCTACAAGAATGCCGAGGGCGTGACCCCGGTGATGCGCGCGGTGAAAGCTGCCGAAAAGCGCATTCTGGAAGAGCAGGAGAGCAAGGCATACACTGGCTTGGCGGGTGATCCGGCCTATGCCGATGCGATGATCGGCCTGATCCTGAGCACCTCTGTGCCGCGGGCTAACATTGCCGCCGTGGCTACTCCGGGCGGCACCGGTGCCTGTCGTCAGGCGTTCGAGATGATCCGCATGGCCAACCCTTCGGCGCGTGTGTTCGTTTCTAATCCGACTTGGCCAAACCATCTGTCGATCCTGAACTATCTGGGGATGGAGATGGTTCCCTATCGCTATTTCGATGGCGAAACCCGCGGCGTCGATTTCGATGGCATGATCGAAGACCTGAAGACCGCCAAGGCGGGCGACGTGGTTCTGCTGCACGGCTGCTGCCACAACCCGACCGGCGCCAATCTGAACATGGTGCAGTGGCAGGAGGTCGTAAACCTGATCAACGAACTGGGCCTCGTGGCGATGATCGACATTGCCTATCAGGGCTTTGGTGATGGTCTGGAAGAGGATGCGCAGGCGACCCGTCTGGTGGCGTCCTCGGTCAAACGCTGCCTAATAGCAGCGTCCTGTTCAAAGAACTTTGGCGTGTATCGCGAGCGCACCGGCCTGCTGATGGCGATCAGCGACGACGCGGCGCAAACCGCCCTGAATCAGGCAACGCTGGCATTCCTGAACCGCCAGAACTATTCCTTCCCGCCAGATCACGGTGCGCGGGTCGTGACCACGATTCTGAATGATGACGCTCTGCGCGCCGACTGGGCTGCTGAACTGGAAGAGGTGCGCCTGTCCATGCTCGGCCTGCGCCAGCAACTGGCCGACGAACTGCAGCGCCTCAGCGGCTCGGATCGATTCGGCTTCATCGCCCAGCACCGTGGCATGTTCTCTCGCCTTGGTGCCGCACCGGAACTGGTCGAGAAACTGCGTGCTGACCACGGCATCTATATGGTCGGCGACAGCCGCCTCAATATCGCTGGTCTGAATGCAAACACCGTGCCGATCTTGGCTAAAGCGATCATCGACGTGGGTGTCTAAGCGACCCGGCATCAAAAAACAAAAGCCGCGCAGTCCAGCGCGGCTTTTTTAGTTCTATCCAAAAGGAAAAGCCGGGCGCGAACGCCCGGCCTTCGATTTTAGTTCTCAGGTCTTAGCCCTTGGAGAACTCCGGGTAGGCTTCCATACCCAGCTCGCCCATATCCAGACCGTTGATCTCTTCTTCCTCACCAACCCGCAGGCCAACTGTTGCCTTCAGGATCGAGAAGAGGATGAAGCTAACCACGAAGACAAAGATCCCGATCGCTGCAAAGCCGATGATCTGGGTCACGAAGCTTGCGTCACCGTTGGTCCAGGCCACGATGAAGGTACCCCAGAAGCCTGCGATCAGGTGAACCGGGATCGCGCCGACGACGTCGTCGATCTTCATGCGGTCCAGCATCGGAACCGTCAGAACAACGATCACACCACCGATTGCACCGATGATCAGAGCTTGGAACAGCGACGGAGCCAGCGGTTCGGCGGTGATCGACACCAGACCGGCCAGAGCACCGTTCAGCACCATGGTCAGGTCGACCTTGCCATACATCACCTGCGTCAGGATCAGCGCGGCAACGGCACCGGCCGCAGCGGCCATGTTGGTGTTGGCGAAGATGCGGCTGATGTCGGCCATGTCACCGATAGTGCCCATTGCCAGCTGCGAGCCGCCGTTGAAGCCGAACCAACCCAGCCACAGGATGAACGTACCCAAGGTTGCCAGCGCCAGGTTCGAACCGGGGATCGGGACCACTTTGCCGTCCTTGTTGTACTTGCCGATACGCGGGCCCAGTACGATGGCCCCCGCCAGCGCTGCAAAGCCACCTGCGGCGTGCACCAGTGTCGAGCCAGCGAAATCGCTGAAGCCCATCTCGGACAACCAACCGCCACCCCACTGCCAGGACGCCTCGATCGGATAGATGATGCCGGTCAACACGATCACAAAGGCGAAGAACGGCCATAGTTTGACGCGTTCTGCCATGGTGCCCGAAACGATCGAGGCGGTGGTGGCGCAGAACATCAGCTGGAAGAAGAAGTCCGACCCGACAGAGGCGTAGGACAGGTCGGTTTCAACACCTTCAAGGCCAACCGGTTCCAGCGACGTTGGTGAGAACGCCCCGAGGATACCGGAAATGGTCCAGCCATCGCCCGGGTACATCAGGTTGAAGCCGACCAGCCAGTACATGATGGCGGCAAAGGAAAACAGACCCATGTTCTTGATCAGCTGCATGGCCACGTTCTTGGAACGCACCAGACCGGCCTCGAGCATGGCAAAGCCAGCGGCCATCCAGAACACCAGGAACCCGCCAACCAAAAACAGCAGCGAGGTCAGAATGTATTGCGTGTGCTGCGCGGTTTCGCCAGCGGCGGCCTCTTGCGCAAGGCCCATCTGCGGCAGCGCGACGATCGCGGCGGCAGGGATGAGAGATTTCATCAGGTTCATTGTCAGTCCTCGAATGTTGTGAGTGGGGGCGCTTAGAGCGCCTCTTCGTTCGTTTCCCCGGTCCGCACGCGCATGGCTTGCTCTACATCGAGGACGAAAATCTTGCCGTCGCCGATCTTGCCGGTCTTGGCGGTTGTGGTGATGGTTTCGACGATCTGATCGGCCATTGTGGCAGGCACCACGATTTCCAGTTTGATCTTGGGCACAAAGTTCACGGCGTATTCGGCGCCACGGTAGATTTCTGTGTGGCCCGATTGAGAGCCGAAGCCCTTAATTTCGGTTACCATCATGCCGCGTACGCCTGCGTCGGTCAGTGCCTCGCGCACCTCCTCAAGCTTGAACGGCTTGATTGTCGCAATGATCAGTTTCACGTTAGTCCCCTCTGCTTTCCGGGTCTGTCCGGTCTGTTTTGCACCTGCAGAAAAAAGCGTGTCAGGGCGTTGTAAGGAACGGTTAAGGGGGTAATACGCTGGATAAATTGGCAGCAAGGTGCACAATTTTTGCACAGAAATACACGAATGATTAAAAAATAGGCAGAATGAAGAGGGCATTTGGCGGAAATTCATCCCTCTACTTCATCGCCGCGGCAGGGTATTGTGCCTCAAAACGATAACCGGGCAGAGTTTGAGCATGACTGAGTCCAGGCGCCGAAAGGCTCCGCTTGTTGCGGATAAAAGATACCCGTCGAAAGGCCGCAAGCCAGCGACGTCCAAACGCACCGCGAAACCCGCGGGCAAAAAGGCGGCTGCGCGAAAAACGACGACTCGAAAGACCACCCGAAAGAGAACCCGTAAGAAATCAGGTGGCAACGGAGGTGGATTCTTCCGCCGCCTGTTCCGTTGGGTCTGGCGTCTGATCTGGGGCATTACATGGCGCGTCGGGGCAGTGGCCGGCTTGCTATTGGCGCTTGCGGTTGGGGTTGTCTACACGTCGCTGCCCGATGTGGATTCCCTGCTGGATGGTCGTGCGCGCGGCTCGGTCACTTTGCTGGACCGTGATGGTAAGGTCTTTGCCTGGCGTGGGGATCAGTTCGGCGGGGTGATTACCGCCGATACCGTGTCACCTCATCTGAAAAACGCCGTTGTCGCCACTGAAGACAAACGATTCTACCGCCATTTCGGTGTCAGCCCACGCGGCGTCGCCAGCGCCGTGCGTATCAACCTGAGCGAAGGGCGGGGGCCGCTGTCCGGCCATGGCGGCTCGACCATCACGCAGCAGACCGCCAAGCTGCTGTGTCTTGGCGTGCCTTACGTGCCCAGCGAATGGGAGTCTGAGGCCGCTTATGAGTCCGATTGCCGTCAGGGATCCCTTTGGCGCAAGGCCAAGGAAGCGGTTTATGCGATGGCGATGGAGGTCAAGTACTCCAAGGACGAGATTCTGACCATCTATCTGAACCGCGCCTTCCTGGGCGCGGGCGCGCGCGGGTTCGAGGCTGCGAGCCAGCGCTACTTTGGTATCTCGGCCGCCGAGGTGAACCCGTCACAGGCCGCAATGCTGGCCGGCCTGCTGGTCGCGCCGACACGTTACGCGCCCACGAACAACCTGCAACGCTCGCAGGACCGGGCACGGCTGGTAATTGGCTTGATGGAGGCGCAGGACTATCTGACCGCCTCGCAGGCCAGCACGGCACGCAGCAACCCGGCGCAATTGTCCGAGGCGGCTGCGGCGCGCGCTGGTGGCTATTTCGCCGATTGGGTGATTACCGAGTTGCCGAGCTTCTTTGGTACCGACACCACGGATGATGTGGTGATCCGGACCACGCTGGACCAGCGCTTGCAGAAATCTGCAGAAGAGGCACTGCAATATATCTTTCAGGAGAAAGTGCGAGAAGGCTCCAAAGCTCAGGCGGCCATTGTCGTGATGTCGGCGGATGGGGCCGTGAGGGCGATGGTAGGCGGACGCAAGACGCGTGTGTCAGGTGCGTTCAACCGGGCCACGCAGGCGCTGCGCCAAACCGGGTCTTCTTTCAAACCCTTCGTTTATGCCACGGCGCTGGAGCTGGGGTATTCGCCACTGGATACAGTTGTGGATGAGCCCTATTGCATCAACATTCCAGGTTCGGGCCAGTGGTGCCCCGAGAACTACACCAGAAAGTACTATGGTCGCGTCACACTGGCGGATGCGCTGAAGAATTCGCTGAACGTCCCAGCTGTAAAAGTGGCTGAGGTTGCGGGGTTGGAAAATGTCCGCACCGTGGCCAGCGAGTTTGGTATCGAAAGCGATCTGGCGCAGGGTCCGGCTCTGGCGCTGGGCGCATCGGAAAGCACGCTGATCGAGATGACCGGGGCTTACGCCGGTATCCTGAACGGGGGCTCGGCCGTGGAGCCGTTTGGCCTGTCTGAGTTGAAGTTGCTTGGGGATGATACCCCAATGATGGTCAAGACATCAGGTATCGGCGAGCGGGTGATCAACGACAAAGCGGCCAAGCAATTGACCTGGATGATGATGCGTGTGGTGTCCGAGGGCACCGGCGCACGGGCGCAGCTACCCGGTTGGCAGGTTGCGGGCAAGACCGGCACGACGCAAGCGGCGCGGGATGCGTGGTTCATTGGATTCACGGCCGACTATGTGGCGGGGGTCTGGATGGGGTACGACGACAATACTCCCCTGTCGGGTGTAACCGGTGGCGGGCTGCCTGCCGAGATCTGGAAAGAGACGATGCTGCGCGTGACCGAAGGTATGACGCCCACGCCGTTGCCAATGTTGGCACCGGACCCGCCGGTGCGAACGGCACAGCCGCGGCAACAAAGACGTCGGCAGGGCAGTGGGTTTGAAAACGCCATCAACAACTTGCTGAACAACATTTTCGGAAACTGAGGCGCAAAAAAAAGGCGGTGCACCGGGCACCGCCTTTCGATTCAGTTGTGAGGCGTGATCAGAGACTGCTGTCCAGCGCTGCCAGGATCGCGTCACCCATCTCGGTGGTAGAGACCGGGGTAACGCCCTCATCGGCCAACAGATCCCCGGTGCGGACGCCATCGGCCAGCACTTTCTCGATTGCTGCTTCCAGACGGTCTGCTTCTTCGCCCTGATCGAAGCTGTAGCGCAGCGCCATAGCAAAGCTGAGAATACAGGCGATCGGGTTGGCCTTGCCTTGACCCGTGATATCCGGTGCCGAGCCGTGCACGGGCTCGTACATCGCCTTGGGGCGGCCGTTGGCCATCGGGGCACCCAGAGAGGCCGACGGCAACATACCCAGAGATCCGGTCAGCATCGCGGCACAGTCCGACAGGATGTCGCCGAACAGGTTGTCGGTCAGGATCACGTCAAACTGCTTGGGTGCGCGCACCAGCTGCATCGCGCCGTTGTCGGCGTACATGTGGCTCAGTTCGACCTCGGGGTAGTCCTTGGCCACACGATCCACGACCTCGCGCCACAGAATGCCCGATTCCATCACGTTGGCCTTCTCCATCGAGCAGACCTTCTTGTTCCGGCGCATCGCCAATTCAAAGGCCGAGCGTGCAGCGCGTTCGATTTCGGATTCAGTGTAGCGCTGGGTGTTGATGCCCACACGCTCGTTGCCTTCCTCGAAGATACCCCGTGGTTCGCCGAAATAGACGCCCGAGGTCAGCTCGCGCACGATCATGATGTCCAGACCAGCAACGATGTCCTTCTTCAGCGACGAGAAATCGGCCAGCGCGTCAAAGCACTGGGCCGGGCGCAGGTTGGAGTACAGATCCATCTCTTTGCGCAGACGCAGCAACCCGCGCTCGGGCTTGAGGCTGAAATCCAGATCGTCGTATTTCGGACCACCCACGGCGCCCAGCAGAACAGCGTCCACCTCTTGCGCCTTGGCCATTGTCTCATCGGACAGGGGCTTGCCATGCGCATCATAGGCTGCGCCGCCCACCAGGTCTTCGCTCACGTCAAAGTGAAGGCCGCGCTTTTCGCCGAACCAGTCGATGATTCTGCGCACTTCGGCCATAACTTCCGGGCCAATTCCGTCTCCGGGCAGGATGAGGAGCGAAGGGTTGGACATGAAGGATCTCCTTGCGTTTCGTCGCAAAGGCCCTAGCGTCTGCGCCGCATCGGGTCAATGAGACGCCCGGCCAAATCACGAGGAAAACACATGTTGATACCGGGAAATCCAGTTCCTGCGCTGAAAATCGAAACTGTGGGCCACGGAACATTCGATCTGGACACGGACAAGGGCGAAAACGGTACCCTGGTGATTCAGTACCGTGGCTTGCATTGCCCGATCTGCATCAAGCAGATGAAAGAGGCTGAGGCCGCTCTGGACGATTTCGCGGAGCTGGGTATCGAAGTGATCATGATCACTACGGATACGGCGGATCGTGCCGCTGAAACGGTCGAAAAAGCCGAAGTTTCGCGGTTGCGTGTGGGTTACGGCCTGCCGATGGCGGCGGCGCGCGAGGACTGGGGCCTGCACATCTCGACGGCGCGCGAAGGCAGTGCCGAGCCCGCCCTGTTTGCCGAGCCCGGACATTTCTTCATCTCACCAGACCGGATGCTGTACTACGCGTGGCAGCAGACGACACCTTTCGCCCGGCCAGCAATGTCCGACATTGTTGGGGGCCTGAAATTCACGCTGGGCAACAACTACCCGCCGCGCGGTACCTATACTGGCGAGCTTTGAAGGCTGGCCTTTAGCCCGTCGGTCAGCAAATCCCAGACTCTGCGAATACGCGGGGTCTGGCGCATGGCCTGAGGCGCAGCCAACCACACCGGCAGCGCCAGAACGTCTAGATTCGGCAGAACGATCTCGATATCCGGGTCGGCCTTGGCCACCTGAACCTGAGTAAACCCTAGTCCGCAACCTGCGCGGACCAACTGCCAATAAGCGCTTTGCAGATCGCACCTCGTGGCAAAGCTGTCTCTGGTGGCGGGCCAGCCGCGGTCGCGCATCTTGGTGATCATCTGTTCATTGGCATCAAAGCCGACCAGATCGTGGTCGAACAATTCATCGGGCTGCTCTGGTCGCCCCGCGCGATCCAGATAGGACCGGGCGGCACAGAAACACAGTTGCACATCCCCTATGTAGCGCGAGATGAGATCAACCTGCTCCGGGCGGTACATGCGTACGGCAATGTCAGCCTCTCGGTACAGCAAATTCTCGGTGGCGTCCGTGGCAACCAGCTCCAGCTGAATAGCCGGTTCCTGCGCCCGGATCTGCGCCAGAATCGGTGGTAACAGGTGGTGTGAGGCAAAGACCGAGGCAGTAATCCGCACTGACCCCTCCAATTGCTGCGCCTGACCTGCTGCTGCTAGGCTGAACGACGTCATGGCCGAGTGCATCTGCTGCGCCATCGGCAATAGTTGGGTACCTACCTCACTTAACTTCAGGCCGCGCGCGTGGCGATCAAAGAGCGACACGCCCAGTTCATCCTCGAGAGCGTGAATCTGGCGGCCAAGGGTTGGCTGGCTGCGGTTCAATTGTCGCGCCGCCGCAGAAAGCGAGCCGGTTTCCGCCACAGCCAGAAAACTTTGGATCAGCGACCAGTCGGCATGAGTAAGAGATTTGTCCATTCAAATATGAATACACGTTCTCTGACATGCGGCAACGCCTTGTGTAAACTGAATGGATCAGTTCAGTGGTTTATCGGGCATTGCCACATCGACCCAGACGAGCCGGTGCCTGCTGGCCTGTTCCGCAGCTTTGCGCAGCGGCGTGCCTTCTTCCGGCCAGAACACACCTGCGCCTACGATTTCCAGATCGATCGAGGGCAGTACGTAGTCCACCCGCATCTCGCCCACCGCTTTCCAGACAACAGTTGTCGACGCCCCGGATGGAGCACTGGGCTGGGGGTCCTGCAGGCGAGGATTGGTGAGTAGATCTCGAATTGCCTCTCTACGCCCTTCACCTTGTTCCGGGTCCAGATTGGCATCTCCCGCGATCACGAACGGCCCGTCAGCCCCACGCCCCAGCTCGCCATCCATAACCACGGACCAAAGGCGGATTTCATCGCGGTTGCGCAGCCCGTTGCGATCCTCTGGCCCGTCAAAGACCGGGGGCGCTGCGTGAAAGGTCATCAGGTCCAGCAAGCCGATGGGCGTGTCCACGGGCACGATCCAATGGGCCACGGCTGAAAGGCGCTGTATGCGCTGGGCCTCTTTTGAGGGAAAGGGCCCGGCTTCCGTGACCGGCAATTGCGCGCCCGGCAGATCGCGCCAGAGCAGATCGGTGAAGTCCTGCACGCTATCGGTGTGAATTGGATATCGCGAAAGCACCGCCAGCCCGCCTTGGCCCGTAAAGCGCCCCCACCCTTGTGCGTCTGCGGGGCCATAGGTGCGGCCATCGCCGTTCAAGTCCTGCGACGTTTCCAGTCCAGCATTGGGCCGTGCTGAGAAGTGGTGCGGGAAATCCAACCCGGCTAACTGCAACTGCTCGGCCAACGCAGCCACGGCCAAAGCATCCATATCCCAGTCGATGCCCTGCAGAGTAACGATATCAGGTTGCGCGGCGACCAGTACGTCAACCACCGCCTGCACCTGCGCATCACCCCGCTGAATGTCGCGCAGCAACAGGCCTGGCCCGTCGCGACTGAGTTCCGTGTTGTAGGTGGCAATGCGCACTGTTTCTGCCTGTGCCAAAGTCGGCAGCAGCAACAGCAGAAGGATACGGATCATGCGGCCTGTGTAGACTCGGCAGTAGAGTAGGCGCGACGCTTCTCAACAATCAGATTTGCGATGCGTAAGGTTGCTATACCGCGCATGATCATGCTGGCAGGCAGGAAGGCCCAGGCGCTCATAGTCCAGATCAGGGTCTGTGGATTGCTCAACGAGATTGGGTTGGCATAGTCGGTCAGCAGTTTGATCAGCGCTGGGATCACGAAGGGCAGGAGCACTCCGATCGAGATGTTCAGGCGTCCGTCACGCTGTAAGCGGGTGACAACGTCACCACCCTTGGTCGGATCGAACAGGGGCAGGTTGGTCCAAACGTTGAACGCGCCATTGCCGGTTGGCCAGCCCCGCATTTTCACTGCGTAGACAAAGCTGCCTATTGTGACAAGTGCAGCCACATACGCCACACTGGCCGAAATACGCACCAATTCGATCAGCGATGTACTTGCATCGTCCGGCAGCATGAGCACGATGAGCCTTACCGGCGAATACGGGAAATCCGCTACGTTGGCGACGCCAAGGCCCAATGCATAGATGGCGGCGGTCAGATCGCTGGGTGCATAGGCGTTTTTGCAGACCAGTGTCAGGAAGGTGATCATCGACATCAGCCCAACAAAGCGCAGGCGGTTTACAGGCGGTGCGTCGCGGAATTCAATGAAGCTGGGAAAGGCCGAGTTATATTCGGCAAAGGTCAGAAAGAAGGCGAGAATGGCGAGAAAGACAACAATCTCGGTGCCATTCGTTGACGATACGGGCAGGTACAACGCGGGGGTCAACACCATTAATGCGACCAAAATTCCCCGAATTGCCGCCCCTGTTGTGCGCGCAATCACTATCCGAACCCTTTCAAACTGGATTGGTCGATTCTTTGCCGACTTCTTTCCAACTTGTGTCCGCCATCTGGTTTTTTTGACGGCTACCTCTTGAGCGTTAACATTGACCCTGTAAAACAAATGGCTCAAGCCAACCTGCAGAAAACACGCCATTTCAGGCAAAAAGATGGCGAAACTGGTGCGAGTTTGCATCATTTCTGACGCAAATCCGACGTGTAGACCACGATCTGGTCTACATGTTGTGGTTGCTGAGGATTCAACACCAAGAATGCGAATGGGGCCGCCTTGGCGACCCCATTAAGTTGAGTACCCAGAGATTCTGCCTGGGAATCACACCCAGGGACGGGCCTGGCTTGCGTGATTCTCGAACTTGTCGATGTGATGGTCCTTTTCCATGGTCAGGCCGATATCGTCCAAACCATTCAGCAGGCAGTGCTTACGGTGTGGGTCGATGTCGAACTCGATCACGACACCATCCGAGGTCGTGATCTGCTGATCTTCCAGATGCACGGTCATGCGGGCGTTCTCGCCCTTGTGCGCATCGTCCATCAGAATTGCATGGTGTTCTTCCTCGACCACGATGGGCAGGATGCCGTTCTTGAAGCAGTTGTTGAAAAAGATATCGGCAAAGCTGGTCGAGATCACGACCTTGATGCCGAAATCCTTGATCGCCCATGGTGCGTGTTCCCGCGACGATCCGCAGCCGAAGTTGTCGCCTGCGACCAGAATCTCGGTTTGGCGGTAAGCGGGTTTGTTCAGGACGAACTCTTCGTTCTCCTGCCCATCATCGTGATAGCGCATCTCGTCAAACAGAACGACGCCAAGGCCGGACCGTTTGATGGTTTTCAGGTGCACTTTCGGAATGATCATATCGGTGTCGATATTGATCAGTGGCATTGGGGCGGCCACCCCGTGGACTTTTTCAAACTTTTCCATGTTCACACTCCTGCGGGAGAGGGCCGCGCCCATGCCCCGCGTTTAAGCTTCCTTCGCTTCGGTTGTTTCGCCTGACGGCGCTTTGTCGTCTTTGGGGGCGTCCTTGATGTAGAACGCCATGAAGACCAGGCCGAGCCCGTTGAAGATCATCTCGATGCCCAGCAGGATGCCCAGCAGTTGCAGCAACACCGCCGGATCGGCGGCGGCGAAACGCCAGATCAGGATCGCCAGAAGGATCGAAATGATGCCCGAGATCAGCGTTGCCCAAAAATACTGCGTTCCGCGCATCTGGAACGACAGAATCACACGGGCAATACCGCCTGCCATGAACAGGATTAGACAGACGGTCGCCAATGTCAGCGTTCCTTGCAGCGGGTGATCCAGGAAAGACCAGCCTAGGAACAGCATCACGAGGCCCATGATGAATGACAGGATCTTGTTGCCGGTTCCCTCGACGGTGAAGCCGCCAACAACTTGCAGCGCGCCCGAGATCAGCAGCAACACACCGGTTACCACCGTCACGGCGACAGACGCCACAACCGGTGCGCCCAGTACAAAGATACCAAACGCGATAGACAGCAGCCCCAGCAGGAGCCATTTGACCCAGTCACTCATGTTTTCAATCCCTCAAATATCTAGATATGAGGGGACCTTACATCAATTCACGGACGTCTGTCAGCCGTCCTGTGAGTGCCGCTGCGGCAGCCATTGCCGGGCTCAGCAGGTGGGTGCGTCCACCACGACCCTGACGGCCTTCGAAGTTGCGGTTCGAGGTCGCGGCACAGCGCTCGCCCGGCTGCAGCTGGTCGGGGTTCATCGCCAGACACATCGAGCATCCCGCCAGACGCCATTCGAATCCGGCCTCTTTGAAGATGTCGGCAATGCCTTCTTCTTCGGCCTGAGCACGAACAAGACCCGAACCCGGCACGACCATGGCACGCAGACCGTCCTTGATCTTTTTGCCTTTCAGTATCTCGGCCGCGGCGCGCAGGTCTTCGATACGGCCGTTGGTGCACGAGCCGATGAACACGGTGTCGATTTCCACGTCGCTCAGCTTTTGACCAGCTTCCAAACCCATGTATTCGATCGAACGGCGGGCCGCGTCGACCTTGCCGCCTTGGAAATCCTCCGGGTGTGGCACCGTCGCAGTGATCGGCAGCACATCCTCGGGGCTGGTGCCCCAAGTCACGACCGGCGCGATGTCTTCGCCGCGCAGGGTGATGACTTTGTCGAAATGCGCGTCTTCGTCGGTATAAAGCGTTTTCCACCACGCCAGAGCCGCTTCCCACTGTGCGCCTTTCGGGGCGTGCGGGCGGCCTTGGACATATTCATAGGTGGTCTCGTCCGGCGCGATCAGACCGGCGCGGGCGCCGCCTTCGATCGCCATGTTGCAGACGGTCATGCGGCCTTCCATCGACAGATCGCGGATCGCTTCGCCGCAATATTCGATGACATAGCCGGTGCCGCCAGCGGTGCCGGTCTCACCGATCACGGCCAGAGTGATATCCTTGGCGGTCACGCCCGGCTGCAGTTTGCCGGTGATCTCCACCTTCATGTTCTTGGATTTCTTCTGGATCAGTGTCTGGGTGGCCAGAACGTGCTCGACCTCGGACGTACCGATGCCGTGCGCCAAAGCGCCAAACGCGCCGTGGGTGGCGGTGTGGCTGTCGCCGCATACGACGGTCATGCCGGGCAGGGTCCAGCCTTGCTCGGGGCCGACGATGTGCACGATGCCCTGACGGACGTCATGCACGGGGTAGTAGTGAATGCCGAAATCCTTGGCATTCTTGTCCAGCGCTTCGACCTGAATGCGCGATTCCGGGTTTTCGATCCCATGCACACGGTCCGCAGTGGTCGGCACGTTGTGATCCGGCACGGCGATTGTTTTTTCCGGCGCGCGCACCTTGCGGCCCGCCATGCGCAGGCCTTCGAACGCCTGCGGGCTGGTTACTTCGTGGACCAGGTGGCGGTCGATATACAGCAGGCAGGTGCCATCATCGGCTTCATGCGCGACATGGGCATCCCAGATCTTGTCATAGAGTGTTTTGGGGGACATTGGTCCTCTCCCGTATTTAATGAGAAATAGCTGGCGAGTGGCTGGGCGCCGCTTATAGGCGGGCCAGAACCGTGCGGGCGGCCCCAAAGAACCGTTCACGCAGGCGCGTGCGGTCTTGCAACGTCGGTGCTGGGGCCAAGGTGAGTCTCATGCGCATCAGATATATCGCGTCTGGCCGTCAATCAAGGTTCAATCCCCGACGGGCTTGCATCGCGCGGAAACGCTGTCCAAGCTGGGGCCATGAATCAGGATCTGATCCCCAGCTCGCTGTCGGACCTTTATGAAAACATGGTCGCGGGCTTTTCCGTGCAAATCGAAAACCTTGTCGAGCTGGTCGTCACGCCGGGCTGGCGCCAGCACCAGCTGATAATCATTCTGGGCCTGTGGGCGTTGGCCTACGTTCTGAAATTGACGACGCAAGGCCGGTGGGAGGCCTGGGCCCGCGCCCGCGAAGGCTGGCCGAAATGGCGATTGCGCGTTTTGGTTCAGCTCATGCAGCGCCTGACACTGGTTTATTTCGTGGCGATGTCCTGGGCTTTGTACCTGTTGATGCAGCAGGTCACATGGCCATCGCGCAGTTACATCATCGGTGTCGTGGCGACTCTGGCCTTGGCATGGCTGGCCATTGCGCTGGTTGCGCGATTGGTGCGCAACCGGACGCTGCGGCGGATATTCAAATGGGCTATGTGGATCTATGCGACGCTTGTTGCGCTGAACCTGACGGATGACGTGGCCGAGTTTCTGGATGGGGTGGCGATTTCCATCGGTGACCTGCACATTTCGGCGCTGGGTATCATTCAGGCTGTACTGCTCGTCGGCATCCTGCTGACGCTGGCCCGTATCGGCACTCGTGCCGCCGAGCGCGGGTTGATGAGTAATGACGACATCACCCCGTCAATGCAGGTTCTGCTGGCCAAAGGCATTCAGGTGCTGCTGTACGGTGCGGTCTTTCTGGCTGCGATCCGCACGCTCGGCTTTGACCTGACGGGTATCGCGCTGCTGTCCGGTGCGATCGGTGTGGGTATCGGGTTCGGCCTGCAAAAGGTGGTGTCGAACCTGATTTCCGGGATCATTATCCTGATGGACCGGTCGATCAAACCGGGCGACGTGATCTCGCTGGGCGATACGTTTGGATGGATCAACGCGCTGGGCGCGCGCTATGTCTCGGTCGTCACGCGGGATGGGCGGGAATATCTGATCCCCAACGAAGATCTGATCACCAATCAGGTGGTGAACTGGTCCCATTCGGACAAATTCGTGCGGTTGGATCTGGAGTTTGGAACCAGCTATGACGATGATCCCCATCAGGTGCGTGCAACTGCAATTCGGGCTGTAAAGGCCGTCACTCGGGTTCTCAGCGGTGGGTCGCACGAGCCGGTCTGTCACATCACCGGGTTCGGCGACAGTAGCGTGGACTATGTCTTACGCTTCTGGATCAGCGATCCGACCAAGGGTCTGACCAATATTCGGGGCAATGTCTATCTGGCGCTGTGGGACGCATTCAAGGCCGAAGGCATCTCGATCCCCTTCCCTCAGCGCGAGGTTCGTTTGTTGAACGACGGCGCAGACTCGCAACAGATCGCCAAAGAGTGAGTCACCGTGCAGCCGTCTTCCCGGCCTTTCATTGAAATGTTGCAATCTGCTTGTTACCTTATTAGTACCCCGGCGCCGGGGTTTGACGGCGCGCAGCAAAGGAGGACTATGTTCTGTCTCTACATACTCAGGCGGGTTTGCCCGCCGATGACGGGGCCGGTGTAATGGCCCACTCTCAGTCAATCAGCGACAAGCTGCTTGAACGTATCCTTTCCTCACTTTCCGATGACAAGGCCGAAGACGTCGTGCAGATCAACCTGCAAGGCAAATCCTCGGTTGCGGATCACATGGTGATTGCCTCGGGTCGGTCGACCCGTCAGGTCTCGGCCATGGCGGAAAAGCTGACGGATCGCATCAAGCAGGAATTCGGTTTCACCTCGAAGGTCGAAGGCAAGGATGCCGGCGACTGGGTGCTGATCGATACGGGCGATGTAATCGTCCATATCTTCCGCCCCGAAGTGCGTGAATTCTATCAGCTGGAAAAGATGTGGCTGCCTCAGGGCGGCAGCGCCTCGGCCAACTGAGGCGCCATCCCGGTCTGCATTAACAGGCCGGAGGCGAGAGAAATATGCGTATAAGCATTTGTGCGGTCGGGCGATTGCGAGCCGGACCGGAGAAGACCCTGCTTGACGATTACCTGACCCGATTTGACCGGACCGGTCGTGCGCTGGGCCTTGGTCCTGCGCGGGTGATCGAGGTTGAGGACAAGAAGAACGCAGGCATGGCGGCCGAGGCTGGACTGCTGCGCAAGGCGCTGCCCAAAGGCGCAGTGATCTGCACTTTGGACGAACGCGGGCGGGTGATGTCCTCGCCGGATTTTGCGAAAAAGCTGGGCGGATGGCGCGATGCCGGGCGGCAGGATCTGGCGTTGATCATTGGCGGGGCGGACGGAATAGACCCTAATCTGAGGGCTGAGGCCGATTTTTCCATCTCATTCGGGTCGATGGTCTGGCCCCATATGCTGGTCCGTGTGATGCTGGCCGAGCAACTTTACCGGGCCGCAACCATCCTGTCGGGCGGCCCCTATCACCGGGTCTGACATGGCGCAGCTTCTGATCGTCTACCACTCGCGCACCGGCGGTGCCCGGCAGATGGCCGA
The DNA here is from genome assembly GCF_040329455.1 of Ruegeria sp. SCP11. Classification (NCBI taxonomy): domain Bacteria; kingdom Pseudomonadati; phylum Pseudomonadota; class Alphaproteobacteria; order Rhodobacterales; family Roseobacteraceae; genus Ruegeria; species Ruegeria sp. SCP11. The sequence goes on from NZ_JBDZYG010000009.1 coordinate 46,770, forward strand.
AGCCACGGCCGAGGCGGCACGGACCGAGGCGGATGTTGTTCTGAAATTTGCAGATCAGGCTGGGCCCGAGGATTTGTTATCCGCCGATGGATATATCTTCTGCGCGCCCGAAAACCTGGCGGCGATTTCGGGTCTGATGAAAGAGTTTTTTGACCGCAGCTACTATCCCGTGCTGGGTAAGATTGAGGGTCGCCCTTACGCCCAGATGATCTGTGCCGGGTCGGATGGCGAGAACGCCGCTCGCCAAACCGCCCGGATCGCCACCGGCTGGCGGTTGAAAGAGGTGCAACCGCCACTGATCATCTGCACCCATGCGCAGACACCCGAGGCAATTATGGCCGAAAAAGCCATCCCCGAAGATCAGCTTGAGAAATGTCGTGAAATTGGGTTGGCCATGGCCGCCGGTTTGCAGATGGGTGTGTTCTGATCAGGGCAGGGTGACAATAAACGTGTCTTCCGCCCAGCCATCCACGTTAGTGCGGGCCTGCACTTGTACTTGGGATGTACCCTCAGGAATCGCCACCCCGCTCAGCGATCGAGTAAAGGGTTGTTCATTCTCGTGCGGGTGATGCAGAACACGCATCCCCAACTCATTTCCTTCCATATCCAGCACGCGCCAGCCATCGGCATAATCATCCCAACCCGTCTCGGGATGTGAGACGGTTACATCGAATCGCCATGTATCCCCGCTGCGCTGGGTGGTGGCGTTTTCGATCACCGGATCATCGGCAAAGGCGGGTGAGGCCATAAGAGCGAACAAAACAAGATATCTCATGGTGTGAACCTAACCTCTCTGGGCCCGGCCAGTGATCACGATCCGGTGTTAAGCAGAATTGTTCGGGACTGGGACGCAAATTCCCGCCGGTAGAGCATCGCCACCGTGATCACGGTGCCCAACATCAGCGGGGCAGGCCCTAAAAGCCACGCCGCTGAGGCCAGTGCAAAATAGGTGGCGCGCAGGCCCCGATAGAAACTGCGTGCGGCGGTGACGCAGATTTCGGCCGCCTGCGATGCGCGGGGATAGGCGCTGGCATCTTCTGGGTCATTGGGAACTGCAGCCATCAGTACGGCGCAATAACCGAACAGACGATGCGCCCAGACATACTTCAGAAAGGCGTTGGTGAGAAACAGCAGGATAATCAGAATCTTGACCTCCCACACCAGTGCGGGCGCAGAGCCAAGGGCCAGATCCTTGGCCACGCCGGCCAGTCGTTGTGGGTTTCCCAGCAAGGCCAACCCACCGCCGATGGCGATCATCGTGGTCGAGGCGAAGAACGTACTGCCCTGTCGCATCGCGGCCACCACCTGAGCATCGAACATGCGCGGTTGCCGGGTCACCATTTCCTTCATCCAGTCGCGGCGGTACTCGTCCATGATCTTGCTGACCGAGGATTTCTGTGGCGAGGGATTCTCGACCCGCCAACCGATCCACAACCATGCGCCCAGCAGCAACAGCAAAGCGGCATAGTCTAACGGGGAAAACGGCATAGATTGAGCGATCCAGGACATGGCGCGACACTACGGCGTGACGTCATAACTTGCCAGATCAGAAAATTGGTAATATTATTTTACCAAATGGGAGGATCAGCCAGTGGACATGCCAACGCCAAACCCCGACGTTCTGCGCCGCAAGGCAGTGGTTTTAAGTCGATTGTTGCAGGTGCTTCCCGAAGATGCGGTGATCCACGATCCGGTCGAGACCCGCGCCTATGAATGTGACGCACTGACTGCTTATCGCTGCCCACCGATGCTGGCCGTTTTGCCGTCGACTACGCAAGAAGTCTCGGATGTCCTGCGGATTTGCCAAGAGGAGGGCGTGCCGGTGGTGCCGCGCGGTTCTGGCACCTCTCTGGCTGGCGGTGCCTTGCCCACCGCCGATTGCGCCATCTTGGGGGTTGCCCGGATGAATGAAGTGCTGGAGACCGATTATGACAACCGTTTCATTCGCGTTCAGACCGGCCGCACCAACCTGAGCGTCACAGGCGCGGTCGAAGAGGAGGATTTCTTTTACGCCCCCGACCCGTCCTCGCAACTGGCCTGCGCCATCGCGGGCAATATCGCGATGAATTCCGGCGGGGCGCATTGCCTGAAATACGGCGTGACCACCAATAACCTGCTGGGCGTGAAGATGGTCCTTATGGATGGGAGTGTGATTGAGATCGGTGGCGCGCACTTGGATGCGGGTGGGCTGGATCTGCTGGGGCTGATCTGTGGCTCGGAAGGGCAGTTAGGCGTAGTGACCGAGGCAACTTTGCGCATCTTGCGTAAACCCGAAGGAGCACGACCCGTTCTGATGGGCTTTGACGACAACGAGGTGGCCGGGCAATGCGTCTCGGACATCATCAAATCGGGCATCCTGCCGGTGGCGATCGAATTCATGGATACGCTCTGCATCAAGGCCTGTGAGAACTTTGCCCATGCCGGTTACCCCGATTGCACCGCGCTGCTGATTGTCGAGGTTGAAGGTTCCGAGGCCGAGATTGACTACCAACTGTCGAAGATCACCGAAATCGCCAAGCGTCATAACCCCGTCGAGTTGCGCGAAAGTCAGTCGGCCGAGGAAAGTGCGAAGATCTGGCTGGGACGCAAGTCGGCTTTCGGGGCGATGGGGCAGATGAACGATTACATGTGTCTGGATGGCACGATCCCTGTTTCATCCTTGCCCGAAGTGTTGCGCCGGATCGGTGAAATGAGCGAGGAATACGGCTTGCCGGTTGGCAACGTATTCCATGCGGGTGATGGCAATATGCACCCGCTGATCCTGTTTGATGCCAACAAGCCTGGCGATCTTGAAAAATGCGAGGCGTTCGGCGCCGAAATCCTCAAGCTCTGCGTGGATGTGGGCGGGTGCCTGACCGGCGAGCATGGTGTGGGTATCGAAAAGCGGGATTTGATGTCGCATCAGTACACGCCGCAGGATCTCGAGGCGCAGATGGCTGTCAAAGATGTCTTCGACCCGAGCTGGCTGCTGAACCCTGCGAAAGTGTTCCCGTTGGACGCATCTGAAGCTCGCCGTGTTGCGCGATTGGCGGCTCAATAAGGCTCTAACACAGAAGATTTGCTATGAAACCTGAGACAGAAGCCGAACTGGCCGAGTTGGTGGCTGGACTACAGCAACCGGTGCGCATTGTCGGAGGCGGGACCCGCGGTGTGACTGGCCCAGAGGTTATGATTGAAACCTCCGGTCTGACCGGCATTACTTTGTATGAGCCTGGTGCCCTGACCCTTGTGGCGCAAGCCGGCACGCCCGTGGCCGATATCGAGGCTGCGTTGGAAGCAGAGGGCCAGCAATTGGCCTTTGAACCGATGGATCATCGCGGTCTGTTAGGCACGAACGGAGAGCCTACCATCGGCGGCGTTGTTGCCGCCAATATATCGGGCCCGCGTCGCGTTCAGGCCGGGGCCTGCCGGGATTTTCTTCTTGGCGTGCGCTATGTCGATGGCATGGGCCAGGTGGTCAAGAATGGTGGCCGCGTAATGAAAAACGTGACCGGGTATGATTTGGTCAAACTGATGGCAGGGTCCTGGGGCACGCTAGGGGTTCTGACTGAGCTGTCGCTGAAAGTGCTGCCAAAACCCGAGTCCACTGCAACCTTGATCGTTCATGTGGCGGAGTTGACTCAAGCCATACAGGTCATGTCTGCGGCGCTGAAATCTCCGTATGAAGTGAGCGGGGCCGCGTTTGATCCGCAAGACGGTCGTGTCCTGTTGCGGGTCGAGGGGTTTTCGGATTCAGTGGCATATCGAATTGACCGGTTGAAGACTGTTTTGTCAGGGTTTGGTGAGATCACCGAGGCGTCTGGCTCCGCCGAGTTGTGGCGCGCTCTTCGTAATGTCAGGCCGTTTCACGGGCAGGACGGTGACGTCTGGCGGATTTCAGTCAAACCAACAGACGCGCCGGATATTGAGGCACGGCTGAATGCGGATCAGACATTGTTCGATTGGGGAGGTGGCCTGATCTGGGCACGGGCCCCAAGTGGCACGGACATACGAGGAAATCTGTGTAGGTTTGACGGCCATGCCACACTGGTGCGAGGGGCAATCGATACTGTCGTATCTCTGGGTCATTTCCAACCTGAACCGACAGAGATAAAGGCTCTAACACAAGGGTTAAGGCAAAGGTTCGATCCGCGCGGCATCTTCAATCCGGGACTGATGGGGTAAGCCGATGCAGACGACATTCACCGAAGAACAGCTGCAGGATCCGGCAATCCAGCGCTCCAACGAAATCCTGCGCAGCTGTGTGCATTGCGGGTTCTGCACCGCGACTTGCCCAACTTATCAGGTGCTGGGAGATGAGTTGGATAGTCCGCGCGGGCGTATTTATCTGATCAAAGACATGCTCGAAAATGAGCGGGTGCCGGACGAAAAAACGGTCAAGCATATTGACCGCTGCCTGTCCTGTCTGGCCTGCATGACCACCTGCCCATCGGGTGTGCATTACATGCATCTGGTCGATCACGCGCGAGAGTATATCGAGGCCAACTACAAACGCCCCTTCACCGATCGCGCGCTGAGGTGGGTGCTGGCACAGATTCTGCCCTATCCGACGCGGTTTCGCTGGGCGCTGATCGGGGCAAAGCTTGGGCGACCGTTCCGGTTTCTTATGCCGGACGCGCGGCTGCGGGCGATGCTGGACATGGCACCGAAGCATATTCCTCCGGTCAGTCAGAATGACGACCCGCAGAGCTTTGCGCCAAAGGGTTCGCGCTTAAAGAGGGTGGCACTGATGACAGGCTGCGCCCAAAAGGCACTGAACACCGATATCAACGACGCCACAATCCGGCTTCTGACCCAGTTGGGCTGCGAGGTTGTTGTGGCTGACGGGGCTGGGTGTTGCGGGGCGCTCACCCATCACATGGGCAGGGTTCAGGAAAGCCACAAAGCTGCAGAGGCCAATATTAGAGCCTGGATTTCCGAAATGGATGCTGAGGGCTTGGACGCCATCGTCGTCAATACAAGTGGATGTGGCACCACCGTGAAAGACTATGGTCACATGTTCCGAAACGACCCGCTTGCTGAGGAGGCAGCGCGCGTCTCCGCTATTGCAATGGACGTCAGTGAACTTCTGGTGCAACTGGACCTGCCCAAGGGTGCAGACAAGGACATGACGATTGCCTATCACGCGGCCTGTTCGCTTCAGCATGGCCAGCAGATCAAAACACACCCCAAGGATCTGCTAAAAAAGGCTGGATTTACTGTGTTAGAGCCTTCTGAAAGGCATTTATGCTGCGGCAGCGCGGGGACGTATAACCTGATGCAACCCGAAATCTCGGGTAAACTGAAACAGCGCAAAGTTAGGACGCTTGAGGCTAAAAAGCCGGATGTGATCGCTGCCGGCAATATCGGTTGCATGATGCAGATCGGCTCGGGTACGGAAATTCCCGTTGTGCATACGGTCGAGCTTTTGGATTGGGCCAGCGGTGGACCGAAACCGAGGGCGATGCAACAGGGGCTTAAGATCCAGTCCGGCCCCACAATCCCCAGTTGAAAAGCCTGATGCAGCCCTGCATCATTCGCCGCCAGAAACCTTGTCCTGCGCAAACGCCCTATTTTCGCCCTACCCGGCACATAGGAATGTAAGCTAACAGCAACGCCGGAGAACCGTTTGCGAAACTGGATCAGGGCTTTAGTACTGGCTTTGACGCCGATGGCTGCCATGGCGCAGGACAGCGGACTGAAAAGCCTTGAAACCACCGACGCCGGGCGGGCGTGGATGGCTGTAGGTCGTCTGGACATCAATGGCGCAGGGTTCTGTACCGGAACGTTGATATCGCCAACCCTTGTCCTGACAGCGGCACATTGCCTGTATGACAAGGTAACGGGGCAGCGGATTGATCTGTCTGAGATCGAGTTTCTGGCGGCATGGCGCTTGGGGCGCGCGTCTGCCTATCGTGCAGCGCGTCAGGCCGTCATTCACCCGGACTACAAGTACGACAAGGAAACCTCGGCCGCGCGCCTTCGCAATGACATTGCTTTGATCGAACTGTGGCAGCCCATTCGCAGCACCACCATTATTCCCTTTGAAACAGGAAACCGCCCGCATCGAGGTGAAGAGGTTGGCGTGGTTTCATACGCGCAGGACCGGGCAGAAGCACCGGCATTGCAAGAGGTTTGCTCGGTCATGACCCGGCGCTCCGAGGTTTTGGTAATGTCCTGCGATGTGGAATTCGGCTCATCGGGGGCGCCTGTTTTTTCGTTCGAAGGTGATCGCCCGCGTATCGTATCGGTGGTGGCAGCCAAGGCTGAATTCAACGGCCAGCGTGTCGCGGTCGGCACTCCGGTTGAAGGATCGTTGAACGTGCTGCAGGCAGAATTGTCTGCCGGTCGCGGTTTCCGTGCTGCAAAGCCCGACAGTGCCACCAACAGAAATATCGGCGCGAGGTTCATCAGGCCATGATGCGATTATTCCTTGGTGCCCTTTTGTGGTTGTCGGTCCTGTCGACCGCAACCTATGCCCAAAGCGCCAAGCGCAAGCTGACGGACCGTGAGGACCTATACGGCTGGGAAGCTATCGGGCGGCTGGATATCGGCAACCAAGGATTCTGTACCGGCACATTGATTGCGCAGGACCTTGTTCTCACAGCAGCCCATTGTGCGATAGACAAGAAAACCGGAGAGCCATTTGCTTCTGGAAAAGTGACCTTCCGTGCCGGTTTGAGCAATGGCAAGGCATTGGCAGATCGTGAAGTTGTTCAAATCGCGGTGCATTCGGATTATGCCAATCATCCAGAACTGTCGGCCGCGGCCGTTCGATCAGACGTGGCTCTGATGCGGCTGGAAAAACCCATTCCTTATTCCGTGGCCGATCCCTTTGCTTTGCACAGTGGTCGTGTGGCCGGAAATGAGGTCAGCATTGCCTCCTATGGGCGTGGCCGTTCCGAGGCGATCACGCGGGAACGCTCGTGCCGAATTTTGCAACGGCGGCAGGGGCTGATTACCTTTAACTGCGATATTACCTTCGGGTCATCGGGCTCGGCCTTGCTGGCCCGAAACGGTCCGCGCTGGCAAATTTTGTCGGTGGTGTCCGCGGTTGGAACCGACGGGCGTCAGAAGGTCGGGTTTGGTATGGAACTGTCTGGTATCGTTGCAGAACTCAAGGCTGACTTGCGCCGTGATGCACCCCAACCCAAGGCCACGATCCGCCGGTTGCAGGTGGGGTCGGGCAAGTCCAGTTCCGGCGCGAAATTCATCTCCTCAGACGGGTCTTGAACTCGATCAAAATGCTCCCCATGTGAACTGTACCGGGTCGCCACGAACGGGGCTCGGCATACACCATCGCCCGTCCGTACGGAGGGTAAAAAGCAGATCGCTCAAACATGAGGATATGACACATGCGTACTTTTGATTTTGCACCGCTGCACCGTGCCACCATTGGCTTTGACCAGATCGCCGACATGATGGACCGCGTTCTGACCAATGACGTGGCTCAGCCCAGCTATCCGCCTTACAACATCGAAAAAACCGATGCTGACACCTATCGCATTTCGGTCGCTGTCGCCGGTTTTTCGGAAGAGGACCTGTCGGTCGAGGTGAAGGAAAACGCGCTGATCGTTGCCGGCAAGAAAGCCGCCGAGGACAAAGAGCGCAGCTACCTGCACCGTGGCATCGCCACCCGCGCGTTCGAGCGCCGCTTTGCGCTGGCCGATCACGTGCGCGTTACTGGCGCAAGCCATGAAAATGGCATGCTGAACATCGACCTGAAGCGCGAGGTTCCCGAGGCGCTGAAGCCGCGGCGGATCGAGATTTCGTCCGGCAAAGCCATCGAAAAGGATGTGGTCGACGCCAAAGCCGTGAACTAAGGCCCGAACACACGGCGATAATCCCGCCTCTCAGGATTATCGCAGACTGCACGCCCCGCGTTCCTCCAGACGCGGGGCGTTGTTTTTTTGGGTGCCGGCGTATTTGGTTGGAATCACCAAAGCTTCCAGAATGGTTTTGAAGACGCCCGGAATTTCATGATCGGAATTTCGAACGGATCGCATACCCAGTCGTTCGGATAACCTTCGAACTGAAAGCCCAAATGCTCAAGAAGTGCTGCCTCTGAAAATTCCAGAGGATGAAATGGCAAAGGGTATGTATCGTCCTCTTCGTCGTCGCCTTCTAAAGCTGGTGTTCCGTCCCAGAAAGGAGCCTCGAACGGCATGCGAGGTCCCACGTCCTCAATAACCCCGCCGTCTGGAAGAACGCTCAGTGCACGAACTAAGTCACCGTTTTTCCAGAGCGCAAAGGCGCCCCAATCAATGACGGAATGCATTGCACGTACGTAGATGGTCGAACCCAGATCAGGAAAGCGCCATCGCGCGTCTAGTTGAGAAAGACAGTCGATATTGAAAGCTTGATGGGCGACGATTTTGATACCGCCGTAATCGCCGACAAGAACTTCACGCTCGTCAGGGTTCAGAAAATCTAATGATCCGTCCTCAACCTCTTCCAGTTTGGCATCGAGTAAAAGCTGATTTGCCAGACGGCGGGACGCATCGCGATCCAGTTGGGGATTCTTTGCCAGAATGTCCCGGGCGTTTTCGTCGTAGTAAGCGGCGAACCAGGCCTTAGCACCCATTTGCGAAGCTCCAAACTATGATTGGGTTTTATTAATTCGATATTGATTCAGTATGTTGTGTCGTTCAAGCTGGGTTTTTCCTTCGAGGGCATCCTGTATAAAAAAGCCCCGCACGTTTCTGAACGGGGCTTCTTTTTTGATCTGCGAACGGTTCAATTACCAGCCGTCACCGACCCGATTGACCAGAACATAGTCTCGCCCGAGGCATCGTCGACGCCGTCATTGTCGGTCATCACGAACGCCTCGCCCGAGGGCAGGATGGCCAGACCTTCGATCTTGTCCAGAACGTAACCACCGGTGGAGGTTAGGTCAGGCAGCAGGTCGCGGACCTCTTCCTTGCTGACCACGGGCAGTGGACCACCCAGTGGAGCCGGAGTCATCTCGGTCAGCGGGATGCGGTAGATCTTCTTGGTCACCGCACGGTGGTCATGCTGGTTATCGCGCTCGATGACATAGACGTAATCACCAAACGCCACGATTTCTGACAGGCCGACCCAGCCTTTTTCCGGGTCCGCCTTGGGATAATGCACGGCGCCCCATTCCTTGGTGTCCAGGTTGTAGGCCACCAGCTTCACGTGGTTCTCCGGGTCGTCCTTCCATTCACGCTGAACGGCCATCCAAAGGGTGTCGCCAACCTTGGTGATGCCTTCAAATCCAAAGCGTTTCTCAACGGCCATCAGCTCTGGCGGCAGGCCGATCTCACCCTTGCGATCCTTGATCAGACCATCGGCCGAGACGTGATAGAACGCGTGCGGGATGACGCGGTCGGTACGTCCTTCGGAGGCGACGTAGAAGCCACCCTTGCCGTCCAGCGTAATGCCCTCAAGGTCTAGCTTCTGCGCCGGGTTGCCGTCCTGACGGTGGATGCGGATCACGTCCACGATGCGGGCGGGTTGCTGGCTGGGGTCGATCTTGAAGATCGAAGGCTGGAAGCCGTAGAAGCTGTCATTGACCGCGTAGATCATACCATCTTCATCCGCGACCAGACCGGACAGAGCACCCCAACCGATCAGCTCATCCGCGCCAGCGGAGGTTAGATGCGGATAGTTGGCGGGCGCGTCCTGATACTCAAAAATCGACACATGCGCACGCGGGCCGCCATCTTCGATCAGGTCCTTTTCGTTGGCCGAGATCAGCAGGTTGCGCTCGGGGATGGCAACGTAGCCTTCCGGGCCAACACCCGAGGGCAGCAGTTGTTTCAGTACAGGGTTCGCCGGATCGGTGGCATCATAGACCCCCACGACTGAGGCGCGTTCGGCCCCAACAAAGATCATCGGCGTGCCGCCAAAGGTCGCTGCAGTCACGCTTTCGGGTTCAACGCCTTTGCTGTCCGAGCGTTTGTCGGGGTAGTGGCCGATCTGGATGATGGCCTTCTCGAACTCGGTGCCGTTCTCATAAACAACGACGCCGTCCTTGTGGAAGATCGTCCACCCGCGCGAACCACCCTGATAGTCGCCTTCGTTGGCAGTGGCGAAGTGATTGTCATCGATCCACTTCACCGCATCGGGCTCGCGCAGGCGGCCCTTTTGGCTTTCGGTGAAGATCAGCGCGCCGCGTTCATCGGTGGCATCGATGCCCTCCAGATCCACCGCGCCCGCCGAGAAATGGCTGATCACGGTGCCGTCATTGTCGACGACTGCGATGTGGTTGTTTTCCTGCAGGGTGACGACGGTTTCGCCCAGGGCGTTGATGTCCACGAATTCCGGCTCGGGGTCGGTCGGTGCAACCTCGGCCAGACCGGTCAGCGAAGCCATCTTCATGCCCGCGCAATCCAGCGCGCCGTCTTTCAGCGGCACAAGCGCCAGCGACCCGGCGGGCAACTGCGGGATGACGCCGTCGTTGAGGTCTTCGTCACGCTCGTTCTCAATCGCCACGGCAATAAAGCTGCCATCGGGGGCGATGGCGACGCTGTCAGGCTGACCGCCCAGATCACAGGCACCGGTTTCGGCCTTACCCGCGATATCGACCGAGATCAGTTTGCCCGAGGGGGCGGTATAACTTTCCGAGGTGTTCACGCCCACAAACGCCGTCGTATCGACGATCCCAACCGATGTCGGCTCGCCACCCACATCCATCGCGCCCAAAGGAGCCGGGTTCGCGGGGTCTGTGATGTCGACCATTCCGATCACGCCCAGCGGGCTGTCGGTATAGACCAGCGTCATGCTATCCGCTGTCGCCGCGATGATCTCGGGTGAGGTTTCGCGGTTTGTGTCGGTCCCCTCGGCCATGTTCTTGACGACGGGGAAGGACGCAATTCGGTTGAAATTCATTTCTGCCACGGCCTGACCGGCGGTCAGCGCAAGGGCAGATGTCAGGCAGACAGAGCGCAATGACATCGTGTGGTATCCTCTCTCACTTGGATGAGAGGGGGATGAACGCGGGTCATTGCAGGGATGTGACGGTTTGGTTGCAGTTTTATGACAAACCGAATGGCTCCGGCGCAATGCACCGGAGCCCTATTCAGATCAGACCGACAGGCAGACGTATTTCATCTCGAGATAGTCTTCCATGCCGTGGTGGCTGCCTTCGCGGCCCAGGCCGGACTGCTTGACGCCACCGAACGGGCCAAGCTCGGTCGAGATGATGCCGGTGTTCACGCCAACGATGCCGTATTCCAGCGCCTCGGCCACTTTGTAGACGCGGCTGAGGTCTTTGGCGTAGAAGTATGAAGCCAGACCAAAGATCGTGTCATTGGCCATGGCGATGACGTCGTCCTCGTCCTCGAATTTGAACAGCGGGGCCAGCGGACCAAAGGTTTCGTCCTGCGCCACCATCATCTCTTGGGTCACGCCGGTCACGATGGTTGGCTGGAAGAAGGTGCCGCCCAGATCGTGCGGCAGGCCGCCGGTCAGAACCGCGCCGCCTTTCGAGGTGACGTCCTCGATGTGCTCTTTTACCTTCTCGACTGCTTCGGTGTTGATCAGCGGGCCGGTGGTGGTGCCCTCGGCCAGACCGTCGCCGATTTTCAGCGCTTCGACCGCCGCCTTAAGCTTGGCGGCGAATTCGTCGTAAACACCGGCCTGCACGTAGATGCGGTTCGCGCAAACGCAGGTCTGGCCGTTGTTGCGGAACTTGCACAGCATCGCGCCTTCGACCGCAGCATCCAGATCGGCGTCGTCGAACACGATGAACGGCGCGTTACCGCCCAACTCCATCGAGCATTTCATGACCTGATCGGCTGCTTGTTTCAACAGGATGCGCCCTACCTCGGTCGAGCCGGTGAAGGTCAGCTTGCGCACACCAGGGTTCTCGCAGAATTCCTTGCCGATCTCGCTGGCCCGGGACGACGGCACCACGTTAAACACGCCCGCCGGGACGCCAGCCTCATGCGCCAGAACCGCCAGAACCAACGCTGACAGCGGCGTCTCTTTCGCAGGGCGCGCAACAAAGGCGCAGCCCGCGGCCAGCGCCGGGCCTGCTTTACGGGTGATCATCGCGTTCGGGAAGTTCCACGGGGTGATCGAAGCCGCAACGCCGATCGGCTGCTTCATCACCATGATCCGCTTGTCGCGCTGGTGGCCCGGAATAGTTTCACCGTAAACGCGCTTGGCTTCTTCGCCGAAGAACTCGATGAACGACGCGCCATAGCCGATCTCGCCAATTGCTTCGGCCAGCGGTTTGCCCTGTTCGGCGGTCAGGATCTTGCCCAGATCCTCGGCGTTTTCCATCATCAGGTCGTACCAGCGGCGCAGGATCACGGCGCGTTCCTTGCCGGTCAGCTTAGCCCATTCCTTCTGCGCGGCTTCAGCCTGCGCAATCGCGCCTGCAACCTGCGCGCGGCTGACATCGGCCACTTCGGCCACCACATCGCCTCGCGCGGGGTTGGTCACCTCGAACGTCCCGTTATCTCCGTCCACCCACTGACCGCCGATGTAGGCTTTGGTGGCCAGTAATTCGGGGTTCTTGAGGATTGATTTCAGATCGGTTGTTGCGTCCAGCATGATAAGCCTCCGGCGAAAATTGGATTGCGCGCACCCAAGCAAGTGGGGACGCAAATGTCTAGGGCCACTCTGTATGTGGAATCAATCCAGATTTGATCAAAATAAAATTAACATGTTAATTTAGATAAGTTGCCCAAATTCGAGACCTTTCAATTTGCAATCCCGCCTATCTTTTTGCTGATGAGTTTGCCAATCTTCGCGTGATTTGTAGGCCCTAGGGGATGTAAATGGTTGTAACATTCCCTATCTTATTGGGTAATTAAAGAAAAAAGGGGATAGCAGAGATGTCGAACCATCAATTTGAAGCCTTGATCGAAGAGACTCAGGCGAAAGTTCGTGAAAGCCAGTCGCAGATCGAAGGGCTGACTTCGCGCATCGAGGCCGCCCGTGCCAAGATCGGCACAGCCGAGGCGGATATCGACATCGAAAATGCGACGCTTGAGGATGTGCACGCCCATACCGAGGTGATGAACGCCAATATTGCCGAGCTGATCATGGGGCTGGACGACGTCACCAGCGCCTTCTCCAAGGATTTCGACGAAATGCGCTCGAAAACCGGTTGGGAATCGTTTGTCGGCATCTTCTCGAAGGGTAAATCCGAGTCGATGCGGCAGGAGCGGATGCGCACCGCCAATATCGACGACAAACTGCAGGACTTGATCGCAAAATCCGACGTGATCGTGAAGCTGCTGGAAGGGCAGCTGTCCGTGCTGGAAGAACAGCGCGTGAAGGTCGAGGACAACCTGACCGTCACGCTGGATGACCGTGAGGCGACCGTGGCCGAGCTGGAGGCGCTGCGCTCTGAAATTCAAGGCATGGACCCGACGATTATCACTCTGGAAAACAAGATCAGCGTCGAACAGGACGCTGCCGCGCGCACGCAGTTGGAGACCGAACTGGCCGAGCTGAACAAGCAATACAACGCCAAGGTTCAGGAAGAGCAGGTCAAGCTGGCCAAGTCGCAAACGCTCGAGCGCTATATCGAAAAGGGCAAGACCTGGGTCGACTCGCTACAGAACCAGGCGGCGACCCAGATGGTGCTGATCAACAAGCTGCAGACAGACACGCAGCAGCGCGTTGTGCTGTACGACGCCCTGACCAAATCGCTGAAAACCGCGCAGCAGCAGGACGTCGCCCACCGTATCAACGAGATCGGCGTGCAGACCGACAAAGAGGCCCAAACCGCCATGGCCGCCATCGGCACCGCGACCAACCAGAAAATGGCCGACATGCTCGAGGCGCATGAAGACCACATGGTCTTTGCCCGCGACGTGCTGGAGAAAAAGGCCAAGGCAGATGAACGCTTCGCCCGCCGGTTTGCCTCGATTGTCGAGAAGCATGATAAGAATTTGTATGGTGGGTGATGCTCAGAAACCCCGTAATAAAGTACGTCGGAGTTTTGGCAGCATTAGTCGTGTCGCTTTACTTTGCGTATTTGGCGAAGGACCTTCCAGCATTCCAGTTTGAAGGTTCTGCCCAGTACCTTTGGTACATTCCAGCAGCGATATGGACTATTGGTTTCGCGTATCTGTTTGTACAGACTTGGTTTGGAATGGTTTGGGTGTTTGTATCCGTTCTTAAACTCTTGGACAGAATGACAGCAAGTTGGCCTCGATCAATAAGGGACTTGTTCGGCATCCAAGACTTTGGATCGAAAAGAAAATGAACGACCCCACCCAAGACCATGTCGGCCTGACCGACACCTTCGCCTCGCGCCGCTATTTCCGCAAATTTGAGGTGATCACCGTTCACCTCCTGCGCGTGGCCGCGACGATGGAGGCCGAAGGCGCAATCAGCAAGCAAGAGGTGCGGATCGTGTCGCGCTACCTTTCGGGGCTGCTCTACACCTTCCGCGCGCTTTCCATGAAATACCTGCTGGTCGGGCGCGATACGGGGCGGTTCTTTGGCAGTCTCGCCATGGACAAGCGCGACAGCGGGTTTCCGGTGGCGGCCGAGCTTCTGACCATGGCCAATGATGCGCAGCAGGCGCGGGTGCATCTGGAGAATATGCCCTCGGAAGACGACCTGAAGACAGACATGGTGCGTACGATCATTGGTGATCAGGAAATCCCCACCAAGCTGCAATTCGCGCTGTCCCAAAGGCTCTATTACGAGGAATTGCTAAAGGGAGAGCTGTTCTGGGCCCGCAACGATCCTGAATGCCATTGGATTGGGAACGAAGGTGAACGGCGGAAATTCATGATCCACTGGGCGGTCTATGACAGCCAGATCAACCTGCCGGTCATTTACGTAATGCAGCTTGAGGACAGCGGTAAGACGGCTCTACCCAAGGACCAGCGCCGATGGCCCGAAGTGCAGGCGCATCTGATGGCGCAGTCCTTGGGCGGGTTGAAGCTGGTGACCATCGCTAAAGGTTTCGATCAGGATTTCGACGACCTGCATCCCAAACACATGCGCCGCATCCATGTGGGTCCGATGTATTCCTCGGCCTATACCGAGCAATCAGGTCCTCTCCGGCAAGTGCTGGAGGATGCGCAAGCGCCCGAGGGGCAGGACTGGGCGCTGGCCTGGACCACCGAGGAACTGGAAAGCGAAGAGGTGATCGAAGAGCGCGCCGGGTGGTTCTCGACCGTTGAGCGCGAAGTTTTTGCGCTAGACCCGTTCGGCGGGCAGGGGGCCGAGACCGGCGCCACCCGCACGCAAAGGTCGATCATCCTGCCCCAGCGCCCGTTTCAGGTGCTGGCCGAGCGCAACCCGCCGGGTTTTGCAGACGTGCAGAAATTCGTTGTTAGCCGGGCTGGGCAGGTGTTGCGATATTAGAGTTTGCGCTTCCGGCGGGAGTTTTTTGAAGAGATGAAGCAAGGGCGGATTTTGAGATGAGCTTGACATCAGATCAGATGGAATTGCGCGAGGCGGATATTCGCAAGCATTATTCGGCGGCAACCGCCTTGCTGAACGGGTTCGAACACGCGCCACGGATTGCGAAGGCAGTAGAGGCGTCGACAGAACGGTCGCCGGGTGTTTCGACCACGCGCCGGTTCCGGTCAACGACGCCGGGTCTGGTGACACGACGGACCGTGCGCGCGGATGGGGTGCATCTGGTGGAGCGGATCGAGGCCTCGGATGATGGTGATACGCTGGTCTCACCACCTCAAGCCACCACACAACAAGCCATTCGCCGCGCCATTGCCATCGCTCTGGCCGTGGCTGAGACGTACGCGGAACAAACCCCGCTGGCCGATCTTAAGCGCGCCAATCTGGCCGGGGATCTGCCCGCAGCCCGCAAGACCGAATTCTCGGAACTGCTGACGGCTGAGGCTCTGATCACCTCGCACACTTTCGGCAACGCCTTGGCTTATCTGATGTCCTCGCATCTGGGCGAAACCACTGTCGATATTGGCGAAATCGAAGAGGTTCTGACCGACAACGGGCAACTCGCCCTGCACGGCGCACTGTGGGAGCTGGACCAGACGCTGGCCAAACATGCCCCCGATGACGCCCACCTGATTGCGGCGGCTAGCGCCTATGCTGAACAACTGATGGAAAAAGTCGCCCTGCGCGCGCTGTCCGCAGGCCATCTGGCCCCGTTCCAGAATGCCGCGTGGCATATCGAGGCGGATGATCTGACGATCCGCGGCTTCGAACCCGCGTCCAAGGCCAAGTCCACCACCCTGACCATGACGTTCAAGAAACCGAACGAGGTGGTCGGCAACCATATCGCCAAGTATCAGGCGATGAAGCTGGCCAAGATGCTGATGGCCTATGACTTCGACCGCCGCCTGAACCCGTTTGCGGAACTCGGCGGGTTCATCTTTACCTTCATGGGCGACGGCAAACCGGGCACCGGCAAGACCACCCTGATCCAGATGATGGCCGGGCTGATCAACGATTATTGCCAGAACGCGGGCTACCCGTTCCGCTATCAGAACCTGAGCACCGACAATATCGACAGCTATCAGGGCAAGTCCGGCCAGAACGCCAAGGCGTTTATCAACACGATCATCGACCCCTCGGTCATCGGCTTCGGCACCATCGACGATATCGACCAGCTGGCGGGCAAACGGGGCGACCGGCAGTCGTCAGCCGGGCAGTTGGAAATCACCGCGGTGCTGATGGAGAGCTTTGCGGGTGCCAACACTGTCGTGCGCGGCAACTGCACCTTTGGCATGTTCTCGAACTACCCCGAGAATGTGGACGACGCCCTGCGCCAACGGGCGGGTGCGCGGTTTCTGGTGGACGGCCCGCAAACGCGCGAGGATTACATCGACATCCTGCACCTGCTGATGGGCCGCAACCACGACATCCCGCTGGGCGAACACGAAGCCTATGCCGCACAAGAGATCAAGAAGGCCGTCGCCGCCAGTTTTGAAAGCCATTCCCGCCCGCATGAGGACGCCCTTTTGCAGGTCTATGACCGGGTTTCGGGCGAGATCGGCCAGATGGACACGATCGCCAAGCTGGGCACCTACCTCAAGGCGATCCAAGCCGCGGATGAGCGTTTCACCGGCCGCGCGATCAAGAACATCACCGACGCGGTCAAAGTCCGCGCGATGGATTTCGAACTGCCGGATGAATGGATGGAGAACCCCGACCTGTTCCTGTTCCGCGACTACGACACCAAGAAGGCCATGATCGAGGACCTGCGCCAGCCGATCACGGTCGAGATGGTGATGCAGGAAATCAACCGCTACGCCGACAGCGAGTTCCGCTATGCCGACAAGAGCGACGAGGTCGCCATTGAGAACGCCGTCCGTGAGATGGGCCGGATGGAAGAGGCCAAGCGTCGGTATCTGGAGGGGAAGAGAAATGGATGATCTTCTCCCGCTTGTTGCGTATTATTCCTTAAGCGTCGCTATTTCGGCGGTCGTGGGTTGGCACGCTGGAAAACTCCGTTTGAAGAGAGACGAGCATACCGGAATGGGAGCGGTGCTCGTAAGTTTGGTACTTGTATTCGTTGTGGTGCCCATTGGGCCGGTCATTCTTTCATCAATACTTTCGGAAGGGTTCGGTAGCGTTCCGACCGTTCTGAGTTTGTGGGGCTGGCTCCTTCTTCTTTCTACTGGTTCTGAAGGAGGGGCTGAGTTCCTAGTGCTGATAGTAGTTTCGAGCGTTGCTGTCTGCGTGTTGAACCACGCTTTAGGGCGTCGCGCGGCCGCTGAAGACATGGATTCGCGGCGAGAATTGCAAAGTCGAATAAGTGCTCAGCATAGCCGCATCAACGAAGCGCGAACGCGCCATACTTCTAAGGACGAGCTGAAATGATCCGCCTCATCGAAAAAGGCCTGATGTTTGGCAACCTCGTCCACATCTCCAGCCCGGCTCTGGTCGAGCGGTATAACCGCGCGCTGCAGCATTTGGCGGGCAAGGCTACGGCGCTGACGGATTTCCATGTCGATATCTCGGGCTATTCGCCGGAGGTGGGGATTGAGCTGGATGACCCGCTCTACCTTAACCCCAACGGGGTCAACCGGCAGTTCATCCTGCTGACGACCGAACAGAAACGCGCGCCTCTGCTGAACGTCAAATTCTCTACTTCGCGCGATATCCTGCGCGAATTCATCGAAATGAACGAGGCGCAGCTGTTTGCCCTGACCGCCACCGATGCGGTGGCCGGAGAGCTGGTGAACTCGGTCTTCAAACTCACCACTCCGCGCGACCTGCTGAACCTGCGCAAGATCGAGATCGAGGCCGACACGGTCGGCGGCACCCTGCGCAAGGCCGAGCAACTGGCGGGCATGGTCGAACGGTTCAAAACCAAAGAGGACGCATGGTTCGACGATGTGTTGATCGCAAAGATGATCGAAACCTCGAAGGAAACCGGCGACGTCACCCGCAACCCCGTCCACCTGCGCCACACCGCGTTTGAGCAGCGCAACTTCTGGACGGCGCATTTCGGTGGGCTCTACCTGTTCCCTGATCTGGACTATCCGGCAGCGATTTGCATGGGTGATCGGCCCGATGACATGCCGATCGACCACGTGTTTGATCCCACGCAGAGGCACCGTATCGCAGCCTTCCTGAACGACAATAATCTGGTCGAGACGATCATCGAAGCGCGCGGCGTGAACTCAGCCGCCGTTCTGCAGCAGAAGATGGATTTCCTGACCGTCCACGCCGCCGCCGACGCGGGCGTTGACCTGACCGGGCTGGACCGCAGCGACATGCGTCGCCTGGCCCGTAACCATGCGGATCGTCTGCCCGAAGCCTTTCATGGTCTCGCTCAATTGCTGCGCTGGGCGAGCGATGGCGGGCCGTGGCCGCGGATCACGTCGGATCATCCGGCTTATTTCTATACACTGCGCGCAGCCGACACACCGCACCGCGATCTGGTGAATATGTTGCTGACCGAGCTAGCCCCGCTGGACCCGCGCCAGATGTTCATCTGCCACAAGGAACTGTTTTACAGCACTTACGCCACCTGGCCCGAGGCCAAAAAAGCCTTTGTTGCCGACTTTCTGGAACGCGAGTATCAGGTGGACAAGGCAGGCGCCCGCGCCGCGCTGTTCGGTCACGAACCGGATATGAGCGGCCAGGACCGGGTAAGCGATGACATCATCGCGCGCGTCGGTCCCTGGGGCGCGGTAAGAAAGGGTTGATATGTTCGGAGCGCTGCGCCTTTTTCTGATCCTGCTGGTCATCCAGACCGTCGCGTACTTCGCCCTGTCGCTCTATTCGCGCGGTGTGCGACGTCGCAAGCTTGAGACCTGGTGGGACGAAAAGGGAAAATCCGGCAATAAAGAAGCGTTTGTCGCGCGCGGTCTGCACGTCTATGACAATTCGTTCCGGCGCAAACTGATCCTTGGGGTCTATATTATTCCTTGGGTTGCGATTGGCGCGTTGATTTATATCGTGAACTACATGTGAGGGTTACGGCATGGCCTATGTGAAATGGGCATTCATCATCATCTTCTGGGGCACGATTGCCGTGATCCTGCAATACTCGCTACCACAGCACGATGTCGTGCGCATTGTGAACACGTATGAAGAACGTCAGGACCTGAACGACTGGACCCGCATTTTCTGGTCCGAACCGGATGATCAGTCGACCAGCCTTTCAAATCGCGATGTGCAGTTCATTCAGGCTGTGCGGGCAAACGGTAAGCCGATCGTCTATCGGAACGAAGACACCAGCTGGGGATGGCCACCGTATTTCAAATTCGACACCGCAAATCTCTACACCGAAGCCAATGACGCGATCTCAAATAAGAATGAGCCGGAATGGGTTGTTGTGACTCATTATGGCTGGCGCAATGAGTTCATGTCGATTTTCCCCAATGCGGTGTTTATCAAGCATGTCGACGGCCCGGATGTTCGCATCATTCCATGGTTCAACATCATTTTCCTGACGGTGTTTTTTGCGATTGTCTGGGCGATATGGGTGCGCTGGCGCAGGTTCCGACAGGCGAAGATCGACCCGATGCTGGAAAATGTCGAAGATGGCCTCTATGCCGCCGGTGACGCGATCGAAGAAAAGCGCAACGGGTTGCGTCGCTGGCTGGATAGCTGGAAGTCGAAATAAATCGTCAGCGACGTTTCGTGCGGTGACCTTCACCGCACGATGAACTCGGCGTGAAGTGCTCCTGCGGCTTTGATCGTTTTGAGAATATCGATCATGTCGCGCGGCGACACACCAAGCGCATTCAGCCCGGCTACGACCTCTGACAGGGTGGTGGCTTCGGGGATTTCTGCCAGCCCGGTGCCTTCCTCTTCTTCGATCCCGGCGATTGTACGGGGAACAACAACGGTTTCGCCGCGCGCAAACGGGTTGGGTTGCACTGCGATTGGCGCTTCTTCGACTGTCAGGGTCAGGTTGCCTTGTGACACCGCGACCCGTGAAATCCTGACCTCTTGCCCCATGACGATGGTGCCGGACCGTTGATCGACGACCACGCGGGCCTTGGTTTCTGGTTCGACCAGTATGTTTTCAATCCGGCCCAGTGCATGCGCCGGTGATATCGATTGCGCCGCTGCGATATTAAGTTCCACCGTCCCGGAGTCCCTCATAATTGCCACGGCCCGGTTGAATTCGATGTTGATCGCGGTCTCGATTCGGCTGGCAGTGGTGAAATCCGGCTCGCGCAGGGCCAACCGCATTTGCGTTAGTGTCGAGAGATCAAAGTCGATCTCACGTTCGACCCGCGCGCCCGAGGGAATTACACCAGAAGTCGGTACGCCTAGAACCACCGAAGCCGCTTCGCCCTCGGCCACGGCCCCCCCGGCCAGAACCGTCCCTTGCGCAACTGCGTAAATCTGGCCGTCCGCTGCGTTGAGGGGTGTCATGATCAGCGTGCCACCCAGCAGGCTTTTGGAGTCGCCTATGGCCGATACTGTCACGTCGATCTGCCCACCAACCCGCGAAAAGGGCGGCAGGCTCGCCGTCACCAAGACCGCCGCGACGTTCTTGGGGCGAAAATCCTCACCGTTCACGTTGACGCCCAGCCGTTCGAGAATATTTGACATGATCTCTTCGGTGAAGGGTGAGTTGCGCAACCCATCACCGGTGCCATTCAACCCGACCACGAGGCCATAGCCTACCAGATCATTGCCCCGCACCCCGTCGAAATCTACGAGATCCTTAAGGCGGATCGAGCCAGCAGACGCGATTCCGGGCAGTAGCATCAATAAGAAAACGAAGAGTCTCATCTCAGGAAATTCACCAGCGACAAGTTGGCATTGCGAACGGTGACCGAATACAGGCTCTCTAGCTGAAACTGGACAGTTTGTAGCTGTGCGGCCGTCTCATGGGGATCGGCTGCTATCAGCTCATTCCGGCTGTATTCCAGGCTGGTCTGTGCAGCACTGTTGCGGGTCGCGGCCTCGTCGATCCGGGCTTCAGCAGATCCCACCTGAGCGCGCAGATTGACGATATCGTTCTGAGTGTTGGCCAGATCAACGCCCAGTTGCGTGAACAGCCCTGTGCGTTGGTCCCGAGGCAGATTCAGAGCATCGTCAGAGACCAATGCAGCAACAGCAATATCCCGGATCGCATCTTTGAGCGCAGGGTCCGTAGCCGTGATCGGTATCCTGACGCTTTCATTCTCGGATATCTGCATCGGTGCCAATGCGGTGTCCGAACCCTGATAGATTGCTGAGTCGAAACCGGCCGGGTCATTGAACCAGTCTTCGGCCGCCTGACGGATATCCGCCGCTGTGGTGTAGCCAGTCAATTCCGCCTCAAGTGCAGCCAACAGCGTGTCGGTCGAGGGCAGGGGTGACACATCCGTGGCCGCGCCGGAATAGAGACTGCGGCCACCCGCCCGTGTGTTCAGGGCGGAGATGTTCGTGTCCAACTCATTCCTTGCCTGCACCGAGGCGTTTTTATGGCTGACCGCCTGGTTGGACGTGCCAAATGACAAAAGGGACGAAGTAAACTCGGTCACGGAATCGTTGACCGTCGTCAGGCTCAGCTGCATGGCATCAGTGAACAGCCCGGCCTCGGCGGTCGAGACCTGATAGGCGTCGAGCCGCGACAGGCTACGGTCCAGGTCCAGCAGATGCGAATAGTCACCATCCAACCGACCGGAGACATCCTGAACCTTGCCGGTGGACATCTCATAAGACAGGGTTTCGATCTGGTTTCTGAGTTCGGTCGAGCGGGCCTGCAATGTCATGCCCCGCGCCAGATCACCGATTGACGTTAAATTCATCCTCACAGCCTCAACAAGGTTTCCATCAATTCATCCACCGCCGATATGACACGGGCATTTGCGGCGTAGGCCTGCTCGATCTCCATCAGGGTCTGAAGTTCCTGGTCGGTATCCACACCTTGTTCCGCCTCGATCCGGGCCATTTCCAATTGCGCATTGTTGGCAAAGATCAGACGTTGGCTGGCGGTATGGGCGTTGGAACCGATATCGGACATCGGTGCTTCGGTCAGGTCTGAAGCGCGCATGTCACCGGTGCCAAAGGGTGATCCGGCCACGGGGCGGGCTGCGTTCAGAACGGCACCAAAGGCCTGCAGCTGCGTGGCGTCGCCTAGATCGCCCGAAGCCACCGCGCCCAACCCGCCGCGCAAACGCCAGCTGCCGCCGCCATTGTCCGGGTCGACAACTGTGTTCAGGTTGATGCGTGAGGCCAGCCCCTCGGGCGCCGTGGCATCGAACCGGTTGCCGGCATCGGTGAACAGGCCCGGATCGGTGGGCAGGGCGGTGGGGTCCAGGCCGGGTGTCTCGAACCGTTCAATCAGGTCTCGGGCGACCGAGTCCAGATTGGCCTGTGCTTCAACCGCCAGCTCATCCCGGATCTCGAAATTTGCCATCAGCGCACCGCCTCTTACCTGCGCGTTGTCACCGCTGGTGCGCACCGGGTTGCCGTTCATTTCCAACCCCGACAGCAACCCATTTCCTACGGTCATATGGGGCTTTGTGTCTCCAGTCGTGGTAAAGGAAAACTCGGCGGCGGTCCTTTCCAATAGGATCAGACCACCATCGGAATAGAGCGACACCTGATCGTTCGCGCGAGGCACCGCATTCACCGGCACCAATGCGTTGACCTGATCCACCAAGACCTGCCGCTGATCCAGCAATGCCGCAATGTCACCGCCCGAATGTTTGACTGAAGGGATTTTGGCGTTCAGCTTCTCAATTTCCTTGAGGGTCTGGTTCAGGCTGTACACCTGCTTGCCAATCGTCCGATCCGCGTCCGACCGCAGTTGCCGTACGCTTTCGGACGCCCTGTTGATGCTTTCAGCCAGATCGCGACCGGTCCGAGCGACCTGATCCAGCCGCTCGGACGAGTCGGGCAGGCTGGCAGCCGTGATCAGGCTGCTGTCGAACCCGGCCAGCCGGGCGGCAAGGGATGTTGGGTCGTCGGCTGTACCGACAACGCTTTCTACCCCGGCGTGAAAGTTGGAGACCGCTGTTTGGTATGCCAGGTCCGCGTCGGTTGCGCGTCGGTTGGCTGTCAGCACTGGGTCTTGGTTCCGGATCACACCAACTGTACGCACTCCGGTGCCCGAAATCACATTTGTCGTCAGCTCCAGCGACCTGCGGGCATAGCCGGGTGTCCGTGCGTTGGCGATATTGTCCGACACAACCGACGTGCCTCGACGCGCAGCGGTCAGACCGCTAACTGCGTTGTTGAATGCCGTCGACAAGTTCATGAGTCAGCTCCCCTTTCCTGGCCAAAACCTAAATCAGCGTTTCAGGTTGGTGGTTTCCTGCAGCATTTCATCGACGGTCTGAATCACCGTCGCGCTTGAGGAATAGGCGCGCTGCGTCTGGATCAGCGAAGTCAGCTCGGTCGCGATGTCCGTGGTCGATTCCTCGCGCGCAAAGGACACAAGATCTCCGGTCGGCCCCTCACCTGCGTTCCACAGGAAGAATGTGCCGCTGTCCCGCGACGGCGCATAGGTCTGGCTGTCAAGCGCAGTTAGGCCGTTAGGGTTGGGCACATCCGCCAACGGAATCTGGAACATGCGGCGGCTGACACCGGTGTCATAGAAGGCATAGACATAGCCGTTTTCATCGACCTGAACGCTGGTCATCGTGCCCACAGCCGAGCCGTCACGGGTGATCGAAACCGGAGCAAACGTGTCCGACAGCTGCGTGATGCCGTCCGGGTCACCGATCTGGCCGATATTGATCTCCATTGGCCCGCCCGCAACGTTGACGACGACACTGCCGGTGGTGAGATCATATGCGCCACCCGAAACCGGCGTGACGCTGGCCAGAGTGCCGCCTGCGGTGCGGCTGTCGGTGAAGGTCAGGGTATATTCCCCTATCACCGCCCCGCCCGAGGCCGAATCGCGCAGAACCATGGTCCATTCATTGCTGGTGCCGGTGGCAGGGACGGTTGGCACAAGCTCGATATCGACGCTTTCGGACTTGCCCAGGTTGTCGAAATACTCAACTGACAGAGGCTGTGTATCGCCCGGTGCGCCTGAATCGGTGGCCGTGGCGGGCAGGTTCATGCGCAGGTTCATCTGTGTTGTCGGAGAGCCGGACAGTTGATTGACGCTCAGCTGCACCGGCTCCAGTGCCGCCGGCGTATCGCGGGGAACCGCCGGGATCGATCCATCGGCGTTCGCGCGCCAGCCCAGCAGAACCAGACCGGATTCGGTGACCAGATAGCCTTCGTCATTGGTGCGGAACGATCCGGTCGTTGTCAGCAGCATCTCATTCGATCCGCCCGCTATTTGTGAACTTGGGCGCACCGGCAGCATGCCCCGACCCCGCACCGCCAGGTCGGTCGAATTGTTGGTGGTCACCAGCGATCCACGCTGATCAATCAGACGCTGGCTGGTGGTTCTGACCCCGCCCGCCGAATAGCTGCCACCCTGGCCCGAGGTGACCATGGAATGAAAATCCGTCTCGACGCGCTTGTAGCCGAAGGTCGACGAATTCGCGATGTTGTCGGAAATGGTGGCCAGCCGGTTGGCGTTGGCCTTCAATGAGGCCACACCGGCATTCAGCGAGGAGGAAATCGTCATTGGCACGCCCTTCTGTTGCGTCAAATGTTGATGCAACAGCTAGCGCACAGCCTCTTAACAGCGCGCTAACAGGTAAAATGCCGTCTATCCTTTCGCAGTCATGTGTTACGCAGAAAGATGATCTCAATCCGGTTGTTGCGCACTGCCATCGGATTTTCATCAGATAGTTCTCTGTCAGCGTGCCCGGTAATCCGATCCAGCCGAGCCGCTGCAAAACCCTTATCTTCAAGTAGTTGCCGAACCACCTGCGCGCGCGAGGTCGACACGTCCCAAGACGGATCCCGTGCCAAAACTACGGGAGAAGCTCTGACATGTCCCTCAACCGATACGTCATTGGTAACCAGATCCGAGGATCGCGCCACCAGCAACGCCAGCGCCCGCATCATCGGAGTGGGCTCATTCGTGCCCGATTCGAACAGCGGTTGATCCTCGGTATCAAACAGCTCGACCACCAAACCTTTGTCGGTGACGCGGGTGACGATGTGTTTCAGCACCTTGTCTGACACCATGCTTTCTCCAGTATGACCCAAAAGCTGTGCTTCGAGCGTGGAAAAGTCCTCAGACATTTCCTTGCCACCGTCAGGGTTTACCCCGATCGACCCGCGCGCCTGCCGGGCGATGGTTGGATGCCGTTTAGCAGCGCCTGAACCATCCATTACCATCGTCCGTTCGGAGAACATATTGTTTCCGCCAAAGGCCCCGTCACCACCACCCGAGACCGGGTTCACCGGAATCGTCGGAGAGAAGTAATCCGCCAGCCCTTTGCGTTGAGTTTCCGTCGTTGCGTTCAGCAGCCACATCAACATGAAGAACGCCATCATGGCCGTGACAAAGTCGGCATATGCGACCTTCCACGCGCCACCGTGATGGCCATCGCCACCTGACACACGTTTCTTCTTGATGATGATTGGCGCCGCATTGGTTTGCGCACCCATCTCCACCACCTTTTTCTATCACCCGACTACAGGCGTAGCCGGGCAGGTCTTAAGGTGGGCTTAACACTTAAAACTGTCCGGATTTCCTCAGCGCGGCGGGTTTGCACCGGCGCGCCGCAGGATCAGTTGGAGACGGTTGAAACTGTTCTGGATGCCGTCAGGCTCGGCTGTGCCGAAGAACGCATCCAGTTCTTCATGCACACGCACGGCCTGATCCAGTAGCGGGTCTGCGCCCTCGGCATAGAGCCCCGCCTTGATCATCACTTCGGACTGCTCATAGCTGCCAACCAGTTTACGAACCTCCGAGATCATTTGGTTTTCTTCCGGCGCCGCCGCCCCCGGCAGGCTGCGCGAGACCGAGCGGCTGAGGTCGATGGCTGGGAACCGTCCGCGCTCGGCGATGTCGCGGCTGAGCACGATATGCCCGTCCAACACGCCGCGCAGAATATCGGCCACCGGCTCGTCCATGTCCGACCCGGCGACCAGAACGCTGAACACGGCGGTGATGTCGCCCTGAGCGGAGGTTCCGGGACCGGCGCGTTCGCAAAGCCCGGCAATCAGTGGCGTTACCGACGGAGGGAACCCGCGCAACGAAGGCGCTTCACCCATCGCAACCGCGATTTCGCGATGCGCTTCGGCAAAACGGGTCACCGAATCGGCGAGGAACAAAACGTTCAGCCCCTGATCGCGTAGAAACTCGGCCACCGACATTGCCGACCACGCGCAACGCCTGCGTGCAAGGGCAGACTGGTCGGAGGTCGCCGCCACAACGACCGAGCGTTTCATCCCTTCGGCCCCAAGCGCGTGTTCGACGAATTCATTCACCTCGCGCCCGCGTTCGCCTACCAATGCGACCACGACCGCATCCGCCTGCATCGACTTTGCCAGCGTCGCCAACAAGGTGGATTTGCCCACACCCGACCCGGCGAACAGGCCAATCCGCTGGCCCTGCACCACCGGCAGCATGGTGTTGAGCATCGCCAGCCCGGTCTCCATCCGCGCGCCCAGTGGCTTGCGGTTCACGGCGGGGGACGTAGCGCGCATGATGTCCTGCTCCTGTGTGCCCGACAGCAAAGGCTTGCCGTCCAGTGGTTTGCCGAACGGATCGACCACCCGCCCTAGCCAGTGCATCCCCGGTGCAAAAGCGGGCGTCTGGTCCAGAATCACCCGGTCGCCCAGACAGACCCCATCAGGAGCCGCCGTCGGCATCATGTGAATCATTTCCGATTCGACATGCTGAACCTCTCCGGCCAGATCCGGTCCGCTGCGCTGTCGCAGCGTCAGGTGATCCCCGATGCGGGCATGCCCCTCAAGCCCTTGTATTTCTATAACCCCGCGCGCCACGCCGGACACGCGGCCCATATGACGCACGGCGGACAGGCGGTCGAATTCGCATTTCAAAAGCATCGGGTCGAGATTGGACATCGTGGGTTCTCCAACGGGTTTCTGAAAACGCTTTCTAAAGGAATCGGGGTTAAGCCTTGATTGAAATTGATCGAGGGAGAAGCCCCGATGTTCTATGACCTGAACGTCTTTAAGACCGCGTACGCAATGGCAACCCATGCCGGGCAACGGCAGGCTATCGTCGCGCGCAACATGGCCAATGCGGATACGCCGGGCTACCAGCCCCGCGATATCGAGGCCTTTCAGAAAGCATTTGAAAACAGCGGGCGTGAGGTGGCGATGACTGCCACGCGGCACGGCCATCTGCACGGCGGCACCGGCCCGCAGCCCTGGCCCGAGTTCGAGGTTGATCCGTCAGGCGACCCGAATGGCAACGGCGTGTCCCTTGAGGAAGAGATGCTCAAGGCCGTCGAGGTGCGCAGGCAGCACAATGGTGCGCTGGCGATCTACAAGTCCTCGATGAACATCCTGCGCGCCAGTCTTGGCCGGTCGTAACGGGGGATTGAGATGAGTGATTTTTCCCATTCCCTGACCGCTTCGGCCAGCGCACTACGGGCGCAGGCGGCGCGGTTGCGCCACGTGTCCGAGAACATCTCGAACGCCGATACGCCGGGATACCGGCGCAAGACAGTGCCGTTTGAGACGGTCGAAAAGGGCGGCAACGAAATGGTGCAGGCCGGGCGCGTCAGGCTGGACCGTCGTGAGCTGTCCCGCATCTATGACCCCAGCCATCCGATGGCCGATGACACTGGCCACTACCGCGGCTCGAATGTCGATCTGATGATCGAGATCGCCGACGCGCGCGAGGCGCAGCGCAGCTACGAAGCCAATCTCAAGATGTTCGACCAGACACGCCAGATGTCGTCGAGCCTGATGGAACTCCTCAGAAAATAAAGGACACCAGAATGGATATCCGATCCCTCAATGCCGCCCAAAGCTATGCCTTTGCCCGCCCGGCCACGCAGGCCGACCCTGACCACGCGGGAATGGCGCAGGGGTTGCGATCCACCTTTCAGGATTTTGCGGCAACGCTGAAACATAGTGAGCAGGTGGCGCAGACCTCGATGATGGGCGAGGCCGATCCGCATGCGCTGGTACAGGCGCTGGCACAGACCGAGCTGGCCGTGGAAACGGCTGTAGTGGTGCGCAATAAAGTGGTCGAGGCCTATCAGGAAATCCTGCGGATGCCGGTCTGATCCGATGCTCAGCGAAGGTCTCTTCTATGACATCGTGCGTCAGGCGCTGTGGGTCGCGGTGATCACTTCGGTCCCGATTCTGGCGGTGGCGCTGGTATCCGGCCTGATCGTCGGCCTGTTTCAGGCGCTGACCTCGGTGCAGGAGATGACGCTGACCTTCGTCCCCAAGCTGATCGCCATTGTCATCGTGTTCTGGATTTCCATGGGGTTCATGACCCAGACGCTGGTGACCTTTTTCACCACAACCCTCATCCCGCTGATCGCCGGAGGTCGCTGATGGATACAGCCTATACCACCTTGTCCCGCCAGTCCGGGCTGATGAATGAAATGCGGCTGGTGGCAAACAATATCGCCAATGCCAACACCACCGGATATCGTGCGCAAGGCCTCGTGTTTTCCGAATTCGTCCGCGACCTGCCGGGTAACCCGTCCCTGTCCATGGCGCGGGCCGAAGTGCGCAATACCTCGCTGCAACAGGGTCTGTTGACCGAGACCGGAGGCCAGTTTGATTTCGCCATCGAAGGGGATGGGTTCTTCATGGTCGAAACGCCTTCGGGTAATCGGCTTACAAGGGCTGGGGCCTTTTCCCCCAGTGCCGAGGGGGATTTGGTCACCATGGACGGTTACCGGGTTCTGGACAGCAATGGCGCGCCTGTTTTCATTCCCCCGGACGCCGCCTCGATCGACGTGGGCAGTGACGGTACGCTCAGCATCGAAGGGCAATTGCTGGGTCAGATCGGTGTCTACCGCGTGGCCGATCCCAAAACATTGGTGCGAGAGGGCAGTACCCAGTTCCGGGCCGAGGGCGAGATCGATCCGGTGGAAAACCCCGTCGTCCTGCATCGGTTCCTCGAAGGCTCGAATGTCAACGCAGTCGAGCAGGTGACCCGGCTGGTGGAAATCCAACGCGCCTATGAGCTGGGGCAGAGCTTTCTGGAAACCGAAGACGAACGTCTGCGCGGCGCGCTCAAGGTGCTGATGCGTTGATTTGTGAAAAGGAGATTCTGATATGCGGGCTTTGAAAATTGCAGCAACGGGCATGACCGCGCAGCAGATGCGGGTCGAGACGATCTCGAACAACCTCGCGAACACCAACACCACCGGCTACAACGCGCGGCGGGCCGAGTTCGCGGATTTGCACTATCAACAGATGGCGCGGGCCGGAGCGGTGAATGCCAATGACGGAACCGTTCTGCCCACTGGTATTCAGCTCGGCCTGGGCGTGCGTCCATCGGCGGTTTCGGTGCAGTTGGCGCAGGGCGCATTGTCGGCCACTGGCGGCGATCTGGATGTTGCCATTGAAGGTCGCGGTTATCTTGAAGTCACTCTGACCAACGGACAATCCGGCTTTACCCGTGATGGTAGCCTGAAACGCTCGGGCGAAGGGTTGATCGTGACGTCCGACGGCTATGCGGTGGCGCCGGAAATCACCATTCCCGACGATGCTCGGTCGATCTCGATCAATGCTTCGGGCGAAGTTTACGCCTATTTCGACGACGCGCCCGAAGGTCAGTTATTGGGGGAACTCACGCTGGCCAGCTTCTCGAACGCCAAAGGACTTGAGGCGATCGGCAGCAACCTGTTCCGAGAGACGGAAGCTTCAGGCGCGCCGGTGGTAGGCACACCGGGCGAAGACGGGTTGGGTACCTTGCGGCAGGGGTATCTTGAGGACAGCTCGGTCGATGCGGTGCGTGAAGTGACCGAACTGATTGAGGCGCAGCGCGGGTATGAGATGAACGCCAAGGTCATTTCCGCCGTCGATCAGATGATGGGCGCAACCACACAGGTGCGGTGATGCGGGTTCTGATCCTGATACTGCTGCTGACACCGATTCCCGTGCTGGCTGACATTGTCGTGCCAACCCGAACCATCCGGGCCAAAGAGATCATCTCGGCGACCGATTTGCAGCTCGAGGCTCAGCAGGTGTCCGGCGCTGTATCCAATCCGGAATTTCTGATCGGGCAAGAGGCGCGCATCGCGCTCTACCCCGGGCGCCCCATACTCGCAGGCGATGTGGGGCCACCCGCCCTTGTGGACCGCAACGATCTGGTCGTTCTGGTCTTTGACCGCCAACCCCTGTCGATCACGGCAGAAGGCCGCGCCCTAGGGCGTGGCGCCGCCGGAGACCGCATTCGGGTCATGAACCTGTCTTCCCGCACTACCGTCACTGGCGTTATCCGACCGGACGGCCAAATCGAGGTGAAATGATGTCAGCACTCTCAAAGTCCTTGCTATGCACCGTTTTGGTCATTTCAGCCTGCGGGCGCATGGATCATCTCGGAAAACCGCCGAGTTTTACTCCAAATGAGGATTCCCCCGAACATGTCGCCATGCTGTGGCCGGGCTTGCCTTTGCACACTCAACCTCAGCGCAATGTCGATCAGTCCTCATTGTGGAGTGGCGGGCAGAATTCGTTGCTGGGAGATCAGCGAGCGATCAAGAAGGGTGATATTTTGACTGTTGTGATCGAGCTGGACGAAAAGGCCGAATTCTCGAATGATACGGAGCGTTCACGTTCGGCCTCGGAAAGCTTGGGGATTGTCGGCCTGTTCGGATTGCCGCAGCGTGCTGCCAAACACTTGCCGGATGGCGCGTCGCTGGCGGACGCCGTTGAAATTGACTCGTCCTCGGAAAGCACGGGCGAAGGGTCTGTCAAACGCAAAGAAAAGCTGACACTGCGGGTGGCGGCGACCGTAATTGACGTATTGCCGAACGGGGTGCTGTCGATTTCGGGTTCGCAGGAATTGCGCGTGAACTTCGAACTGCGTGAGCTGTTGGTTCAAGGCTACGTGCGGCCGCAGGATATCTCGCGCAAGAACGAGATCACGTATGACAAGATTGCTTCGGCCCGTGTGTCCTATGGCGGACGCGGTCAGATCACCGATGTGCAGCAACCGCGATACGGCCAGCAGATCCTGGACGCCGTACTGCCGTATTAAGGAGCGGACGTGATGATGAAACTGCTACCCGTCGTGTTTTTGCTGGTCGGGCTTGGGGCCGGTATCGGAGCCGGAGTTGTTCTGGCCCCGCCCGGAGAGACGAAAGAGGACGCAAAGCAAGAAGACACTAAGGCAGAAAAGCTCAATGAGAATTCCGACGAGAAAAAAGACAATGCGGGAAAGAAGGACGAGCAGAGCGACTATGAATACCTCAAGTTGACCAAGCAGTTTGTGGTGCCCGTGGTTGACACAGACCGCATTGCTGCCCTGGTCACCATGTCGCTAAGTCTTGAGGTCACTCCCGCCATGACTGAAGCCTTTTATGCGCGTGAGCCAAAGCTGCGCGACGGGTTTTTACAGGTCATGTTCGATCACGCCAACTCCGGTGGCTTTGATGGTGCGTTCACCGACTCGGACAATATGAACGTTTTGCGCAAAGCCTTGCTGGAGACGGCACGAAAAGATCTTGGCGATGACGTGTCGCAGGTATTGATCATGAGTGTCAGCCGTCAGGATGTCTGATCCTGACGGCTCCGCGCTGCTAGTACGTGTGCATTTTCCTGTTCTGCGCGCGTTTGAGCGATTCTTCCCGTGCCACCAACAGATTCCTGACGGCCTGTTTGCGCCCGAAGGCAGTGCGCAACGCTTGCATCGCTGACAATTTTTGGGCCCGAAGCCGTGCCAGTTCCATGTTCAGTTGCCGCCGCGTGGACGCTTCCCATCCGTTCCACAGAACATCCGTACCCGTGACGCGGTAGCCCTCGGCTGAAGTGCTGTCCTGACGCGTTTGTTTTACCTGCGCATCCAATCTTAGCAGTTGTTGCTGCACGCGCGCCTCGGCTTCAAGCAGCGGGCGTAGCGTGTTGTACTCTTTCTGGAACGCAGCCTCGGTGACCTTCTCGAGGTCAATCAGCCCGGTGTGTTTCATCTGATCTGTCCTTTTGCCCGCTTGCGCATCGCCTCAGCAAAGCGGATCGCGGCGGCGACCGGGCGATAGTGCTCTTCTTCAATTTCCAGTCCGATCTCCACCGTCGCATGCAGAGCGCGAGCGGTAGGGGGATCGGGGTGAATCGGAACGCCAGCTTCCATAGCACGCGCGCGAATCGCGGCAGCCACCTCGTCCACGCCCTTGGCCAAACAGACAAGGGCAGAGCCTGCCGTCCGGGCCCATTTCAAGGCTACCGCGTAGTGGGTAGGGTTAACGATAACGACATCCGCCGAGGGTACGTCCGACATCATCTGGTTGGTGGCAATATCCTGCGCGCGCTGGCGGCGTTGCTGTTTGACATGCGGGTCGCCCTCGGCGTCCTTGGTTTCGTCTTGGATTTCTTTGCGAGACATGCGGTTCTTGCGCATGTGTTCCGCGTATTGCCACAGGTAGTCCACCACCCCGATGGTCAGAGCCGCCGCGATGACGATGAACAGAAATCGAAACAGCAGGTTCATCATCAGCATCACCGAGGACCGCGCGGGCGCGGCGCTGGCCGACAGGATCTCACTGAGGTTCGCACGCAGGAACAGCGCCAGGCAGGTGCAGTAGATCACCAGTTTCACAAAGCTCTTGGTGAATTCGAACAGGCCACTGCGGCCGAACTTGCTCTTTGCGTTGGACGGGATGGAAATGCGGGATAGGTTTGGTTTCAGCTTGGTAGGCGCGAAAATCAGCGCGCGCTGGGCGATCAGGTTCAGAAGTACGGCCGAAGCGGGCAGGGCAAACAGGATCGTGACCGACAGCAGCGCCGTTTTCACCATCCCCCCGACCGGGCTGGCGGCGGGTCCATCGGTCAGCAAAGGGCTGATCTCATCCGCCTGGTCGATCAGCACGACAAACAGGCTTCCCATGTTCTGAACGCTGAGTTGCCCGGCTGCGAAAAGGGCGATCAGAAACCCGGTATAGGCGGCCACCACGGACAGGTCGTTGGATTTGGCAACTTCGCCCTTTTCGCGCGCCTTTTGCAGTTTCTGCGGCGTCGGCTCGTAGGATTTGTCGCTGTCGTCGTCGGATCCGCTCATCTTGGGCCCTCAAGCGGGTTCAGCATGAAGGCGAACAGGGCATCGGACCAGACCGAAAGGATCAGCGGCGCGCCCGCGAACAGCAGGAACAGACCCGCGAATGTGATGGCCGGGGCACCGACAAAGGCCACCATAAGCTGCGGCATCGCGCGGTTGATGACCCCAAGCGCAAGGTTGTAGATCAGCGAGGCGATGACAAATGGCATGGCCAACGCAAAGGCCAGCCCAAAGCTGCGCGCGATTTGCTGTACCCCCCAATTCGACAGGTCCGGGGCCAGGGGCGGCTTGTCCATTGGAAACATCGTATAGCTGTGAATCAGGAACTGAGCGACTCGGATGTGTAGGCCCAGCAGCACGGCCAGTGTCAGCCCGGCCAGTGTGAGCAGATACCCCATCGCGGGCACAGGGTCTGCTGCCGCAGGACCTAAAATCTGTGACAGCGACGTCGCTTGGGCCGCAATCGACCCTGCCGTTTGCAGGGCCAGAACGAACAGCCGCAGCGCCATTCCCAAGGCCACCCCGATCAGCACTTCAGTCAGGACCAATCCTGCCATTGGCAGCAGATCGGGTTGGGCGACAGGCGGCGCAATCGCTGGCGTCACAATAAGGGTAAAGGTCATCGCGATCCCAAATTTGACCCGGGTTGGGATACTGCGCTCACCAAAGGCGGGCAGCAGCGACACAGTGGCCGAGACGCGCAGGAACACGGCAAAGAGATGCCACAGACTATCGCCCAGTTGGGGCAAGAGTTCTGGCGGCAGCGCGATCACGCGGGCACCGTTCCAACCAATGAGGGCCGCGCCTCGAGCCCGATTTCCTCGAAGGACAGAACCGGGTTGGCGATGCCGCGGGCGTGCATGATGGTGCGCAGCAGCCGTCGCCGCCGGGTCGAGGTCACCACCGCCGGGAACAGCCCGTGATCGGTGGATTGCGCCACGCTGTCGACCACACCGTCGGCCAGTTTGTTGAACAAGTTTGGCGGCAGCGCGACGTCCAGCCCCGCATTGGGCGCGTCGATCTGATAGGTGGCTAAAGTGTCTTCCCATTCCGGGGCCAGCTGGATCAGCGGGATCGAGCCGTCCTCGCGTTTCATCTCGGCCACCAATTGGAAGCCCAGCCGTTGCCGGACCAACTCGCAGATGCCTTCGGGCTGGGTGGTGATCAGGCGCGCCTCGGCCACGCTCTCCAGGATCAGGGCCATGTTGCGGATCGAGACACGTTCGTCCAAAAGCAACCGCAGCACGGCATGCAGCGTGTCAATCGGCACCTTGTCGGGGATCAACTCGTCCAGCAGTTTACGGTTGGCTTCAGCCCGGACCGGATCGCTAAGACGGGTCATTTCGGACAGCAGGCGGCGCAGGGCCTTCAGCGTCAACAGGCGCGAGAAGTTCTGTTTGATGATTTCCAGCAGGTGCGTGGCCAGAATTTCGGGCGGAGAGACGATAGTGGCCCCGCTCATCGCGGCGGCCTCCTGATCCTTGGGCAATATCCAGCGGGCAGGTGCGCCGTAGACGGGCTCCTTCACGTCATTGCCCTCGGGCAGCATGTCGTGGTCGTCCTGCACCAACGCCAACACCAGATCGGGGTTCAGCACTCCGCGGGCCTGCTCGACCCCCTGCACCTTGACCACATAGGTGCCCATAGGTAGATCGGCCCGGTCGGTCAGGCGGATATCAGGCAGGATCAGACCAAAGCTCGAGGCCACATAGGTCCGCATATTGGCGATACGCGCGTCCAGTCCGGTGCCGGGGTTCAGGACCATGCTGACCAGATCAGGCGCGAATTCCAGATGCACATCGTCCAAATCCAGAATGTCCCCAATGGCCTGTGAGACCGGCGTGTCATCCTGGAGCGCTGGGGTCAGCGCTTCATCCTCAGTGGCCCTTTGCTTGCGATGGACGTTGAAGGCCGCATAGCCCAGCACGCCCGCGCCCAGAATGAAGGGCAGGAAAGGCAGGCCGGGAACCAGTGCAAACAGCACCATCAGTACGGCAACCGTTCCCAGCGCTGCCGGGTGCCGACCCAATTGCGAGAAGATCGCGTTGTCAGTCGCCCCTTGCGTGCCGCCGCGCGCCAGCAACAGGGCCGACGCGATTGAGATGATCACAGCCGGGATTTGCGACACCAGACCGTCGCCGACGGTCAGGATGGCATAGGCCTCAAACGCAGATGAGATTGGCATGCCATGCACGATCACGCCCATTATCAGACCCATCACCAGATTCAGCAGCGTGATGAGCAAACCGGCAATCGCGTCGCCCTTGACGAATTTCGACGCCCCGTCGAGCGAGCCGAAGAAGGTCGTCTCCTGCTGTTCACGCTCGCGCCGTTCCTTGGCCTGCTGGTGGTCGATGGCCCCGGCGGACATGTCGCTGTCGATGGCCAGTTGTTTACCGGGCATCCCGTCCAACGCGAACCGCGCGCCAACCTCGGCCATACGCGCAGCCCCTTTGGTGATGACCATGAAGTTCACGATCAGCAGCACCCCGAACACCACCAGCCCCAAAAAGATACTGCCGCCCATGACGAAATCGGCAAAGCCCTCGATCACGTCCCCGGCGGCGTTGGGGCCGGTATGCCCCTCTCCGATAATCAGCTTGGTCGAGGAGACGTTCAGCGACAGCCGCAGCATCAGCGAGGCCAGCAGGATCGTCGGGAAAGAGGAGAAATCCAGTGGCCGTTCGATGAATAGTGTTAGGGTGAAGATCAGGATCGCCAGTGCGAACGAGGCCGCCAGCCCCACATCCAGCACCCAGGCGGGCATCGGCAAGATCATCATCACGATGACCGTCATCAGCGCCAAGGCCAGTAGCACGGTCGGAGAGAACAGGGAACGGGCGTCGATCTTGGGCACGCGGGTCTCCTAGTTGAACGAGATAAAGGCGGTGGCGGTGCCTGAGGGCGGAACCAGAGACCCCAAAACGCTGCCGGATTGCGGCAGGTTGACCGGGATCAGTGGGGTTGCGGCAGTAGTGAAAGGGTCGCGCGACACTCTTTCTGGGGCGGCGGGCAGGTTCTGGTCCAGCTGTGCCAGCACGGTTTGAAACCTGCCGGAATAAGCATTGGCCATAGATGGCGTGCGGGAATGATAGGCCCCCACGGCAGCGGGCCATGAGCCAAGCTCGGCGTAGAGCTTCTTCAAGAAACGCGCAGCATAAGTGGCGTTTTCATCCGGGTCGAACATGGCGTCGATCGACCGGAACGCCTTGCCGTGCCAGCGGTAGTTGATCTGGAAGCAGCCGATGTCGAAGCCACGTTTGCCCGCCTTGAAAATGTTGAAAACGTAGGTTTTGGCCTCGTACTCAGACTTAAACCAAAACCCTTGCCCTTCGACATTGATGGTCCAGGGCCAGGGTTCCAGCCGGCCGTCGTTTATGCGTCCAGTCTCCACTCGTGCAATCGCGCGTAGCACGTCCAGCGGTACGTCCTCGGACAGGGCGGCGCGTCGGGCGGCGTTATCGCAAATTCCTGCCACGCGCACGTCAGACATGGCAAATCCCTGTTGCGCCACGCAAAACGCAAAGAAACTTAAGCCAAGGAAGAAACGATGGGGCATTCTGCCGGTCCGGGATTCTGGTCAGTCCCGGTCAAGCTAGGCGCGCTACGGTTTACAGAGGGTTATCAGCCGCTCAGATTCGATCAATCCGACGGCCGAAGACGACACTGGTATTGGTACGCAGCACGCCGGGGATTTTAGCCAAGTCATCGACCAGAATATCCAGATCCTCGATCCGCGGGGCCTCGGCGGACAGCAGCAGGTCGAACTCACCGTTGATCGAGAGGCAGAGCTTCACTTCGGGGTAGGCCTCGAGCCGTTTGATGATGCGTGTGGTTTCCTTTTGCTGCACTTCCAGCAGCACGACTACCTGCACGCGCGGGGCGTCTTCTGGGGTGTTCAGAACCACCGAGTACCCGGCGATCACGCCGCTCTCTTCCATTCTGCGAATTCGCTCATGCACGGTGGTCCGGGCTACGCCCAGTTTCGCGGCAATCTTCGAGGTAGACTCGCGGGCGTTGTGCTGCAGGGCGGCGATGATGCGTCGGTTTAGCTGGTCCATTGTGGTTAAGGTGTAATGCACAGGGACCGGGAGGCTCAAGGCATGTCAGCGCGTTCTTTGGAAACGGCTTTTTGCCACGGGTATGACCGACATCGGACCCGGCAGGCTCTCAGGGCTATAGGCAAGCCGCAACTGCTAAGCACCCGATGCCATTTTCCAACTGAAACCATCAGGGTCAAGAAATCCGCGTATCTAGGATGTATTGTATTGATAGCGTTGAGTTTGCGGTCCAAACCTCCTATCTCGGGGACGATATCGCATAAAGGAAGACCCCCGTGGCGAACCACCTGTATAAAAACGACCTGCCGGACGGGTTGGATCTGGGCCCTGTAGTGGCCATCGACTGCGAAACCATGGGATTGAACCCGCATCGCGACCGCCTCTGCGTGATCCAGATGTCAGGTGGAGACGGCAACAGCCATATCGTGCAGGTGGAAATTGGGCAGACCGAGGCTCCGAACCTGTGCGCCATGCTGGAAAACCCTGACGTGCTCAAGCTGTTCCACTTTGGCCGGTTTGACATTGCCGCGATGTACCACACGTTTGGGGCATTGGCCGCGCCGGTCTATTGCACCAAGATCGCCAGCCGTCTGGTGCGCACGTATACCGACCGGCACGGTCTGAAGAACCTGTGTCAGGAGCTGATTGGTGTGGATATCTCGAAGCAGCAGCAGATGAGCGACTGGGGTTCCGAAACCCTGACCGACGCGCAGCTGGAATACGCGGCCTCAGACGTGCTGTACCTGCATCAACTGCGTGAGGCACTGGACGGACGACTCGCCCGCGAAGGCCGCACCGAGATGGCACAGGCCTGTTTTGACTTCCTGCCGATGCGTGCGAAACTCGATCTCGCCGGTTGGCCAGAAACGGATATTTTTGCGCACTCATGACCGATACCGAAGCATTCCTGAGAACCGCCCGCCAGGTTATCACCGACGAAGCCCGCGCGCTGGACGTTCTGGCCGACAGCCTGAACGAAGACTTTGCCGAAGCCGTACAGATGATCTTGCAAGCGCCGGGCCGCATAATCATCAGTGGCATCGGCAAGTCGGGCCATATCGGCCACAAGATCGCTGCCACACTGGCCAGCACGGGGACGCCGGCCTATTTCGTGCATCCGGCCGAGGCCAGTCATGGCGATCTGGGCATGGTGTCCAGGGGCGATGTGGTTCTGGCGATTTCGAACTCGGGCGAAGCACCGGAATTAGTAAATCTTCTGGCCTTTACCCGCCGTTTCGGCATCCCGTTGATTGGGTTGTCCAGCAAGCCAGAAAGCACGCTGATGAAACAGGCGGACGTGCACCTGCTGATCCCGTCAATGGGTGAGGCCTGTGGCTTCGGCATGGTGCCTTCGATCTCGACCACGTTGACATTGGCGATGGGCGACGCACTGGCGATTGCGCTGATGAAATACCGCGATTTCAAACCCGAAGATTTCCGCGCTTTTCATCCCGGCGGCAAGCTGGGCGCGCAGTTGTCCACGGTGCGTGATCTGATGCACGAGGATCTGCCGCTTGTCCCCGTTGGCACGCCAATGAGCGAGGCGTTGCTGGTGATGAGCCAGAAGAGTTTCGGCGTCGTCGGCGTGACGGACGAAGGCGGTCGTCTGATGGGGATCGTGACGGATGGTGACCTGCGCCGGAACATGGACGGGTTGCTGAACAAGACCACCGAAGAGGTCATGACCCGTGACCCTCTGACCATTGCGCCGAATGCCATGGCGGAAGAGGCAGTTTCGATCATGAATGATCGCAAGATCACATCGCTCTTCGTGGTGGACCCCGAGACTCAGGGGCCGGCACAAGGGCTGTTGCACATCCACGACTGCCTGCGCGTCGGGCTGGGTTAGGCGGAGGGTTGCGCGGTGGACGGGCATTCACGCAGGGTACAGTTTCTAAAGGTGTTGCTGCCGCTGGTGGCCATCTTGATGCTGTCCACGGTTTTTCTGCTGTCACGCAGTATTGAGACCAACGTGTCCGTCCCCTTTAGCCAAAAAGATATCGATGAACGGTTGACCGAGCAGGTGGTGACGCAGCCCAAATATCAAGGCACCACGCGCAAGGGTGAAGAGGTCCGGATCGAGGCGGTCCGGGCGACACAGGGAACTGAAGCCTCGGTCCCGACCGCAGCTGAATTTCAAGGCCGCTTGGGTCTGTCGAACGGCGGTGTCATCACATTGGATTCCAATTCCGGCATGATCCGGCCGGATAAGAATACCGCGACCTTTGTGGGTGATGTGGTCATCACCTCGACTGACGGTACTGAAATCACAACCGATCTGCTGAACACCGCGTTGGACGAAATCCGTGGGGATGCGCCGGGTCAGGTTAACGGTACTGGCATCATCGGTAACTTTTCCGCAGGTGGCATGACTTTTGGCACAGAAAAAAAAGACGGACCTGTTCATATTATTTTTACAGACGGCGTGAAGCTGGTATACGAGCCGCAAAAGGCAGAAAGATAACCTGTGTTCGATTTTCGTTTAGTCCCGATTTGTCTTGTGCTGACCATTGGCGCTTATTCTGCAGCTGCGCAGGAGACTCAGGTTGCTTTTGGCGCTGTCAAAGCTGACCCGACCCAGCCGGTCGAAGTGACCTCGGAATCCCTGAACGTCAACCAGGAAGACGGATCAGCCGAGTTTTTGGGCAATGTGATTGTGATTCAAGGTGAAATGCGCCTGACCGCCGAACGGGTTCTGGTTGTTTATAACGAAGAACGCTCGGGTATCGAGCGGATGGAAGCGGTCGAGGACGTGGTTCTGATCAGCCCCCCGGACGCGGCGCAAGGCGATTGGGCCGAATACACCATCGACTCTGGCGTGATCGTGATGAAGGGCAATGTGCTCCTGACGCAGGGCCCCAGCACCATCACCGGCGATCAAATGAATGCCAACCTGACCACCGGCACGGCGACAATGACGGGGAATGTGAAAACCATCCTGCAGCAGGGTGCCAACTGATGGCGCGTCCCGAATTGACCGTGGCCGAAGGCAATTCCGGTCTCAGAATCGAAAAGTTACGGAAATCCTACCGCAAGAAGACCGTGATCAGGGACGTCTCGATGACACTCGACCGGTCCGAAGTCGTGGCACTGTTGGGCCCGAACGGGTCGGGCAAGACGACCACTTTCTACTCGGTCGCCGGGTTAGTGTTCCCTGAGGCGGGCACGGTAACGATTGACGGGCAGACGGTGACAACCCTGCCAATGTATCGGCGTGCGCGGCTGGGTATTGGTTACTTGCCGCAGGAAATGTCGATCTTTCGCGGTATGAGCGTCGAAGACAACATCGCCTCGGTCCTCGACATTACGGTAAAACACGCCCACCGCCGCAAGGAGCGACTTGAGGAATTGCTGTCAGATTTCTCGATCGAACATTTGCGACGCGCTCCGGCCTTGGCGCTGTCGGGGGGGGAACGTCGCCGCGTTGAAATTGCGCGTTGTCTGGCCGCTGACCCGAAATATTTGCTTTTGGATGAACCCTTTGCGGGTGTCGACCCGATCAGCGTGGGTGATATCCGCCACCTTGTGGCTGATCTGAAGAAGCGCGGTATCGGAGTTCTGATTACCGATCACAACGTACGCGAAACGCTGGAAATCGTAGACCGCGCTTATATTTTGCATGATGGGCAGGTGCTGATGTCCGGAACCCCGGATGAAGTGGTGGAGAACGAGAACGTCCGCCGCGTCTACCTGGGCGAAAATTTCCGGATTTCATGAGCTTGCGCAGAAATGCGCCGAGTGCATGGCAGAAATCACGTATATACACGTCTGTTTTGATTGACTCTTCCGCCGTCTCTTGCCTCAATTGGGCCATGGCATTTCTTCGGTTCCCGTCTGGATCACGATGCTCCTTCTTCGAAAGGGGAACAGTATGGCTACCGCAGGAAATGTCTCTACCCCCCACCCGATAAAAAAACATGTGTCGCGTTACGTGACGTCAGAATGGGTGTGAATTGTGAAGGAGATCACATGCGTTACCAAATCAGCGGAAAACAGATCGACATCGGTACGGCGCTGCAAACTCACGTGCAGAGCGAACTGGGCGAAGTCGTGGGCAAATATGCCCAGCGCCCGACAGATGCCAACGTCGTCTTTTCCCGTTCAGCGCATGAATATGTATGCGAAACCACCGTGCATCTTTCCACTGGCCTGACAGCTCAGGCCAAGGCTCACGCAACCGAAATCTATGCGGCTTTCGAAGGCTGCTGCGATAAAATGGAAACCCAGTTGCGGCGGTATAAACGCCGTCTGAAAGACCACCACAAGGACCGGTCTGAGCCTGTTGAACTCTTTGGAGCGTCGTCATATATCCTCGCTTCTGACGAGTCTGAGTCGGCAGCCGAGCCCGAGTCTCTGCAGCCGATGATTGTGGCTGAGATGGAAACCAAGATCCCGTCGCTGAGTGTTGGTGAAGCCGTTATGCAGATGGAACTGGCCGGTGCTCCGGTGCTGGTGTTCCGGAATGAAAACAAGGACGGATTAAACGTCGTATACCGCCGGGAAGACGGTAATATTGGCTGGATTGATCCGTAACAGGCAAGAATAGCAAAGGCATGCCCCTGCACATGTGGGGGCGTTGCCGTGGAGCATGATCATGGAGCTTTCGAGCATACTGAAGCCCGAAGCAGTTCGCGTACTGTCCGCCGCTTCCAGCAAGAAGCGGTTGTTTCAGGAAATCGCTGACGTAGCTGAGGTGACCCTGAGCCTTGACGCTCAGGTTGTTGTTGACGGGTTGCTCGAACGGGAAAGCCTGGGGCCGACCGGTGTAGGGCACGGCGTGGCTCTGCCACATGCGCGGATGGCTGAACTCGAATCCGTTTCGGGTGTCTTTGTCATGCTGGAAAAGCCGATTGATTTCGGATCGGTCGACCGGCAACCGGTGGATATCGCCTTTGCTCTGTTTGCGCCGGAAGAAGCCGGAGTGGACCACCTGAAGGCGCTTGCTTTGGTATCCCGCACCTTGCGCGACACTTCGGTTTGCGCAAAATTGCGAGCCAACCCGGATCCGGTCAAACTCTACGCTATTCTGACCGAAGCACAGTCTATGCAAGCGGCGTAAGCGGTTTTAGATACAAAAAAAGCCCCCGATTTTTCGGGGGCTTTTATATTGGATTGGTTGTGGTTATCCACCGGCGCCCATTTCCAGCGTCCACCAGATTTTGCCGCCACCTTCCTGATGCCAGGCAAAGCCCATTTGCGTGGCCTTGGGATCCATGATGACCGAACGGGGGCCGGGTTCCTGCATCCAGGCGGCTAGGGTTTCGGTTTCAGTTTCGTAGGTTTCGGAAATCGCTTCACCGAGGAATGTACCATAATATCCGACACGCGCGGCGCGGTCGATCGGAGAAGACCCGTCAGATCCAAAGTGCCAGGGGCGGTTCTGACGTGCCATGTCCTTGGAATGTGTGGCCGCTGCGGCGTTGAGCTGTGCGTTCAATTGCACGGGTTGCAGGCCCTGCGCCTGACGCAACGCGTTGACAGAATCCAGCATGCGGAATTGCAGTTTTTCAGGGTTGCCTC
The DNA here is from genome assembly GCF_040329455.1 of Ruegeria sp. SCP11. Taxonomy (NCBI): domain Bacteria; kingdom Pseudomonadati; phylum Pseudomonadota; class Alphaproteobacteria; order Rhodobacterales; family Roseobacteraceae; genus Ruegeria; species Ruegeria sp. SCP11. Next base: position 89,730 of record NZ_JBDZYG010000009.1, read on the forward strand.
GGATTTTGTAGACCGTCGGTAGGGGGCGACCATCCGCTCCGTAGGTTGGGGTACTGCCTGGGGTACATGCAGCTAGCGCGACAAAGCAGGCAATGAGTAAAGAAAGGATACGCGTCATGATCGACCTGATTATTGAGTTATCCTACGGCATAGCGCGACAGGCCGCCTTGGGCAAACGCACAGTGACTCTGTTCCGCGTGATTCTGCCGGTTTGATTTGCGACTGAAGCATTCTGGCAATAGAATGCGAAAAAATTTCAGATTGGCCTTAGAAAAGGACCGTTCATCATGGTCAAGAAACACATTCAAATGTCGACGCGCCGGGGGTTCCTGGCTGGAGCGTCTGCGGTGCTGGCCTCACCTGCTATTGCTCAATATATCCCCGGAGATCCACTGCGCCCTGCGCCCGAGCCCGAACCTCAGGTGCGCCGTAACATTTCCGGTTTTCGTGCGATGGATTGGCAGCCGTACTTCTCTAACACGAATAACGGCGCCATTCTGGTCGATACAATCTCGCGGGCGCTGCATTACTGGTCCGAGGATCAGCGGGTGTATAAACTCTATCCCTCGTCTGTGCCGCTGACCGAGGAGCTGACCCGCCGCGGCCGCACCAGCGTCATCCGCAAGGTCGAGGGGCCCAGTTGGTCTCCGACCCCGTCGATGAAAAAGCGCAATCCCGAATGGCCGGACTATATTCCACCTGGTCCGGATAACCCATTGGGAACACACGCTTTATATCTGAGTTGGAAGTATTACCGCATTCACGGAACCCACGATACGCGCAAAATCGGGCGACGCTCGTCGAACGGTTGTATCGGTCTGTTCAACGAGGATATCGCGGAATTGTTTTCGATGGCTAAGGTCGGCACGCAAGTGTTGCTTATTTGACGACATTTTCGCGCACGAACCCGCTTGCGGCGCAAGTTGTAATTGCATTCCAGTCGGATAGCTGATTAGAAAAAACGTACGAGGTAAGTCTTGGGTGTGCGGTTTCGTTATTTGGAACCGCGCAAATTCTGGAGGTTAATATGAAGAAACTCGTTCTCGCCGCTGCACTGACCGCTGCTGCTTCGACCGCTTATGCCGGTAACCTGGAAGAGCCGGTTGTTGAAGCACCGGTTGTTGTTGAGGAAACTCAAGGTACGTCGCAGGGCATCATCCTGCCGCTGATCCTGCTGGTCGTAGTTGCCGCAGCTGTTGCAGCAAGCTAATTTAGCGAGCATTATCTAGAGAAAAGGCGGTGGGTCTCTCCACCGCCTTTTTTCATGTCTGATTGTATTGTGGCGATCAGTCCAGCCAGCCCATTAGATTGTCTTCGATCACCTTGCCAAGGGCCGCGATGTGCGAATCATCGTCATTGAGGCAAGGGATATAGGTGAAGCCCTCACCACCGGCTTCTTCGAAGCTTTCCTTGATCTCTTCGTTGATCTCTTCCAGCGTTTCGATGCAATCGGCTGAGAACGCCGGCGCGATCACGGCGATGTTCTTCTTACCTTGTTTTGCCAGCTCGGCCACGTGATCGACCGTATAGGGTTTCAGCCATTCCTCAGGCCCGAACCGTGACTGGAAAGTTGACACAAGCTGATCGTCCGACCAGCCCAGCCGCTCTTTCAGCAGTCGCGATGTCTTGGCACATTGGCAGTGATAGGGATCGCCCTGCTGCAGATACCTTTCCGGCATGCCGTGATAGGAACAAACCAGAATGTCTGGTTTGGTTTCCATCGCAGCATAGGCTCGCTCCACCGATCCAGCCAAAGCGTCGATATAGGCAGGCTCATCAAAATAGGCGGGGACGGTGCGGGTGGCGGGCTGCCAGGCTTCTTCCATCAGCGCGCGGAAGAACTGATCGTTGGCTGTGGCGGTCGTGGCACCGGCATACTGCGGATAGAGCGGGAAAAACAGGATGCGATCACAGCCTGCTGCCACCATCTCTTGCACTTTGGATTTAGTCGACGGGTTGCCGTATCGCATACAGAAATCGACCATGACCTGATCGCCGTAGCGCGCCTGCATCGCGTCGCGCAGCTTGGCGGTTTGGTCCTTGGTGATCGTCATAAGCGGGCTCTCGCCTTTGTCGTGATTCCAGATGGACTTGTAGGCCTCGCCCGAGCTGAAAGGGCGTTTGGTCAGGATGATGCCCTGCAGGATCGGTTGCCATTTCCATTTGGGGTAATCGATCACCCGCTGGTCCGACAGGAACTCGTTCAGATAGCGGCGCATCGGCCAATAGCTGTAATCGTCCGGCGTGCCCAGATTGGCCAGCAGGATGCCGACACGGCCCATTTTGACCTTGGGGTGGTCCGACGGGGCATGATCGGGGCGAGTAGCGTCAAACATTTTCGAGCTTCCTGACATTTCTCTGTACCGGGCTGAGATAACCGGAATTACTCGGTCGTCAATCGGACAGTTTGCCTTCTTTTGTCCCTAACGCCTCGGCAAGGCGTGTTTGGGCCGATCCGGGGCGCAACGGTTTCTGCTGGCTTTCATCGGGCGACCAACCGGTCAGGCAGATCAACTCATAAGTTGCTACCAGCCGCTCTTGGGGGGTTGAAAAGTGGTCGGCATAGATCTGCTGTGCGCGAGCAAAGACCTGCCGCCTTGTAGGTCGTTTCATGCGGTTGGAGAGGCTGTTGGTCTCTCCCATCGCGCGCAGATCGTGCATCAGGTGCGTCAGGTCGCGATATTCCGCTGTCAGGCGCGCCGTATCGGCGACGGGCAGCGCAAGGCCTGCCCGTTGCAGCAAGCCACCCAAATCCCGCAGTTCGGCCATCGGAGCGATCCGGGGGCTGAGGCCGCCGGTCACTTCGATCTCGGCCTGTCCCAGTGCCGCGCGCAATTCGTGCAGGGTTTCACCGCCGAGACAGACCACCAGCAGCAATCCGTCGGGCCGCAAGGCGCGGTGGCACTGGATCAACTGCCCGACTGGATCATTGGCCCAGTGCAGCGCCATGGCGTGGATCACCAGATCATGTGCGCCGGGGCTGAGGTCCAGAACCTCGTCATCGGCAACAAGCCGTGCTTCGGGCAGCACATTCTGCCAAATCTGTCGGAACGGGGTCACGATCGCGGGTGCCGTAAAGCTTTTGTTAACCATGGAGAGTCGATCCTGCACTTCATCCACTGCGGCGTGGTGCAGGAACAGCGCGTCATCCCGCACACGGGCGCGGTGCCGGGTCAGGGCCGGACGGTCAAACAGAGAGGGTGCGTTGGACTCAGGAAGTTTCATAGGGCGCAACTATCGCATATGGCAGCGGATTCAAACCGCGGTTCAGATGATCTACCCTCCGCGCTGTATGAGTTGCGGAGAACTGACCAAGGCGGATTTCGGACTCTGCGGCTCCTGCTGGCGCGACACACCGTTCATTGGCGGTGTGGTGTGTGAAAGTTGCGGCATGCCTCTGCCGGGCGAGGCGGATGGGCATCGGATCGAGTGTGATGATTGCATGAAAACGCCGCGTCCGTGGCAGGATGGGCGGGCAGCGCTGCTTTATGATGGCAAGGCGCGGTCGCTGATTCTGGCGCTGAAACATGGCGACAGGCCGGAACTGGCGCGCCCGGCGGCACGCTGGATGGCGCAGGCGGGGCGAGATCTTTTCCGTGACGACATGCTGATTGCGCCAGTACCGCTGCACTGGTCGCGCTTGCTGAAGCGGCGCTACAATCAATCGGCCTTGTTAGCGCAGCACCTCGGGAGGGAAACCGGACTGGAGGTGTGCGTGGATCTTCTGGTGCGTCGGTTAAAAACACCGGTCTTGGATGGAAAAACTGCGGCAGAGCGAGCAGAGACCCTGTCTGACGCGATAGTGCCCCATTCCAGGCGGTTGCACCGGATGCAGGGCCGGGATGTATTGCTGGTGGATGACGTGATGACCTCGGGCGCGACGCTAGCGGTCTGTGCGCGTGCCTGCCTTGCGGCGGGGGCAAATCATATTTTCGTGTTGGCTCTGGCGCGCGTTGCCAAAGATGCCTAATTCGCTCAAGATTGTGCGAAACCCAAAGGGACGGAATATGAAACCGGTCGAAATCTATACCTCGCCGCTCTGCGGCTTTTGTCACGCGGCCAAACGCCTGCTGAAACAGAAAGGCGTCGAATTTAAGGAGGTCGACGTCCTGCTGCATCCCAAACGCAAGCCCGAGATGATCCAGCGCGCAGGTGGCAAACGCACCGTACCGCAGATTTTCATCGGCGAAACCCATGTGGGCGGATGTGACGACCTGTACGAGCTGGACCGTAAGGGCAAGCTGGACCATTTGCTGGCGGCCTGATGAAATCCGCGCTGCTGCAGATCACCTCTTCGGACGACCCGGCCGAGAATCTGGAGACCGTGCGCGCGATGATGGCGGAAGCGGCGGGTCAAGGCGCGCGGTTTATCCTGACGCCCGAGGTGACGAATTGCGTCTCGACCAGTACGACGCGGCAGCGCCAGGTTTTGCAGTACGAAGAAGACGATATCATGCTGGCGGGCCTGAGCGATCAGGCCGCAGCGCTGGGCGTTTGGCTGCTGATCGGTTCGTTGGCGATCAAAACCCATGACGCCGACGGGCGCTTTGCCAACCGCTCTTTCATGATTGACCCTCAGGGGCAGATTGTGGCGCGGTATGACAAGATACACATGTTCGACGTGCAGGTCTCGGAAGCAGAGACTTTCCGCGAGTCGAAGAACTACCGCCCCGGCGACAAGGCGGTGCTGGCCGAGACCGATTTCGGCAAAGTCGGCCTGACGATCTGCTATGATATCCGCTTTCCGCAGCTCTACGCGGCTCTGGCACAGGCCGGTGCGCGTATCCTGACCGTTCCTTCGGCATTTTCCCCGGTGACAGGGAAAGCCCATTGGGAATCCCTGCTGCGTGCACGTGCGATAGAAAACGGATGCTGGGTGCTGGCGCCGGCACAAACCGGTGAACACCCGAAAACCCGCGGAAAAACGCGCTATACCTACGGTCACAGCATGGTTGTGGCCCCGTGGGGAGAGGTCGTCATCGACGCAGGCACCGATCCGGGCATTCACTTTTTCGATTTGGATGATAGTTCTGTGTCAGAGGCGCGCCGTCGGGTGCCCTCACTGACTCACGTGCGGCCCTTCGACGGGCCCTGACCCAGAACCGAGACATGACTGACGAACACAATGCCCTTGCGGTCACGCTGTTCAGCGAGATCCTGACTGCCGACCAGTTGTTGCGGAACCGGCTCAGCCGGGTGCTGCCCAAGGGCATGGAAATCTCGCATTTCTCGGTGCTGAACCATCTGGTGTTTGTGGGCGACGAGCGTACCCCGGCGCAACTGGCCAGCACGTTCCACGTCACGCGCGGAGCGATGACCAACACCTTGGCCAAACTGGAATGGGCCGGATACATCCACATCCGCCCTGACTGGGACGACGCCCGCCGCAAGATGGTCGCGATCAGCCCCGCCGGTCGCCGCGCGCGCGATCAGGCGATTTCCTCGATCGCGCCGCTGATCAACCGCGTGGTCGGAGAGCTGGGGCTGGAGCGCGTCCGCAGCACACTTCCCGTGCTGCGGGATTTGCGGTTGCAGCTTGAGGGGGAGTAGGGTTTTTTCCATTTGATTGATTTGATCAAGCTGGGGTTCAACCCCGGCGGGAAGAAATGGTTTGAGAGTTTACATACTCCTATTTGTAGTCATGGCCGTTCTGCTGACAGGTTGTACCAAAAGAGCGGACTGGCATCAGAAAATGGTGCTGTATTTTGACACACCCAATGGTCCCCTGACCGCATCGAGTGTGATCCGGGTGGACTTCACCGGTGCTATGGCGTGGGCCGGTGATCTTGATCATGACCATACTGACCTGACTGGAGAAGCAGTGGTCGCGGATCTCGGCGGTCGATATTTGTTTGCGTTGATAGAAGAAGACGCAGGCAGAATGATTGTGCGTGCGCTACCTCCAGACAAAAAGGGGCAGTCATTTAAAAGCACTATTCGCTGGATCAAAAGCCAGACCGAGCCCTTAGATTTGCCAATGAAGCTTTGGCCGAGAATGGTCACTTACAAAGATGTTAAGAATCCAACTTCGGTTGAACTTGTTGACCCTGCCAATATCGCTGCAGCCTTTGATGATGGTTATTCGCTTTCCAGAGTTACAATTCAGGTGACGGAAGAACCTTTGACTAAAGGTCGTGTTGAAGCGGTGTTGATTAGTGACTTCTTTAAAGACGGAGCCGCAATGAGAAAAGCGGCCTTGGCTCGTGGTTCCAATGACAAATTCTTCGATTCGCTTGCGGCAGAGTTGACTCGAAACAAGTTTATTCGGGAGGAATAAACAGAGTTCGCCGAGTAAACTTTAGAAAAGCCCAGCACTTACCCCGGCTTCACACTCGCCGTCACATAATTCACGCTCAAGTCACGGTCCGAAATCGACCAGCTCCAGAGAACCGGGTTGAACACGAACCCCTTGCGGTCCACCGGGTCCAGCCCGGCCTGGCGCAGCAGGTCGAACAGCTCATCGGGGGTGATGAACTTGTTCCATTCATGGGTGCCGCGCGGCAGCCAGCGCATGACCACCTCGGCCCCGAAAATGGCCATGGCATAGGATTTCGGGTTGCGATTGATGGTTGAGCAAATCTCCAACCCGCCGGGTTTCAGCAAGTGTTGCGTTGCAGTCAGGTAGGACAGCGGGTCGGCCACGTGTTCGACCACTTCCATGTTCAGCACTACGTCGAACTGTTCACCTGCGGCGGCCATGTCTTCGGCAGTCGTGTGGCGATAGTCGATCTCGAGCCCCGATTGTTCCGCATGGATGCGGGCAATGGGTAGGTTGCCTGCCGCGGCGTCGGCTCCGACGACCGTAGCCCCAAGGCGCGCCATGGGTTCGCTCAGCAGCCCGCCGCCGCAGCCGATATCCAGCAAACGCAGCCCTTCGAACGGGCGCGAGGCTTTCAAATCACGGTCAAATTCGCCCGCAATCTGTTGTGTGATATAGTCCAGACGACAGGGATTCAGCATGTGCAGAGGCTTGAATTTACCGTGAGGATCCCACCACTCCGCGGCCATCGCTTCGAATTTTGCGATCTCGGACGGGTCCACAGTGTTCGGATGCGCTTGCATTCCTGTCTCCGTATGCTCTTTTACGTGTAAGGACTATATAGGGCCATAATGGACAAGTACCCGGACCAAAAGCGCGCAGTTCAATATCTTTACCCGCCGATCGACCCTTTCGATCAGCGCATGGTGGATGTGGGCGAAGGCCATCGTATCTACATGGAACAATGCGGTAATCCCAATGGGAAACCTGTTGTGATCTTGCATGGCGGGCCGGGTGGTGGCTGCAGCCCGGCGATGCGGCGCTATTTTGACCCGAATATCTACCGGGTGATTCTGTTTGATCAGCGCGGCTGTGGCCGGTCGCGCCCCCATGCGTCGGTGGTCGACAACACGACATGGCATCTGGTGGCCGATATCGAGCGGCTGCGCACCTTGCTGGATATCGAGGATTGGACCGTGTTCGGCGGCAGCTGGGGTGCGACTCTGGCTTTGATCTATGCGCAGGCGCACCCGGATCGCGTCAATCGACTGGTGCTGCGCGGGGTTTTCCTGGCCACGCAGGCCGAGCTGGAGTGGTTTTATGGCGGTGGCGCGGGCAAGTTCTGGCCCGAGCAATGGGCGAAGTTCACCGCACTGCTGACTAAAGAAGAACTGTCCGACGCGATCAGCGCCTATAATAAACGCCTGTTCTCGGGAGATCGCGCAACCGAAATTCTATATGCCCGGGCTTGGTCAGCGTGGGAGAATGCGCTGGCGTCAATCCATGCGAATGGTGGGGCTGGGGAAAGTCCCGGCGAATACGCGCGCGCCTTTGCGCGGCTTGAGAATCACTATTTCATCAACGGCGCTTTCCTTGAAAAAGATGGTCAGATTTTGGATCAGATGGACAAGATCGCACATATCCCCGGCCATATCGTGCAGGGGCGTTATGATATGATCTGCCCGCCGCAAGCGGCCTGGAACCTGGCCCAACGCTGGCCAAATGCCGAACTGAAGATGGTACGCAACGCGGGCCACGCCCTGTCCGAACCCGGTATCAGCGCCGAACTGGTCCGAATCATGGACCGCGTGGCCGAGGAGGTCGTATGACCCGGATTGATCGCCGTGCTCTGTTTGCCTCGGGTGCCGCAGCCGCTTTGTTGGCGGCGACGGGGGCTTCGTTGGCGGATACACCAAAAGCGGGCGGTACGTTGCGGCTGGCGGTGCCGCGCGATGACAGTCTGGAACAGTTGGCGCGCGGAGCCGTTTTCGACACACTGACCGAAATCGCGCCCGACGGCACTTTGCGCGGTGAGTTGGCGACCGGTTGGCACACGGATGCCGACGCACGCGTCTGGCGTTTTGAATTGCGTCAGGGTGTGACCTTTCATGATGACTTGGCGTTGAATGTGAACGACGTGGCGGCGGTATTGCGCGAGGTCGGGCAGGTTGAGGCTCTGTCAGAAAGCTCTGTGCAGTTGGAATTGGCCGAGGCCAACCCAGGTCTGCCTTTCCTGCTAGCCGATAACCGCTTTGTCATCACCCGCGACGGGCAGGGCGTCACACCTCTGCACGTGGCCAATGGCACCGGGTGTTATCGTGTTGAACGGGCCGAGGATGATCGTCATTTCCTGGGTCGCAAGGTGGCAGGACACTATAAGGACAACACGGCCGGGTGGGCCGAGACGTTCGAGATTATTGTCATCCCAGATGCTCGCGTTCGGGCCGAGGCCTTGCGGGATGGATATGTGGATGTGGCGGCCCTGCCCGAAGGCAATGAACTGAAAGGGCAGCGTGGCCTGCGCTATCACCCCAGCGAATCGGATATGGCACTGGCGGTGGCCCCGCATGTCGGTATGCCGCGCCAAATCGGGGCGGCGCGCGGCCTGGATGACGGGCGCATTGCCGAACGGTGGTGGCTGGCGTAAATCCGTTCACGAATCCCACCGGGGGTTGCAGATTCGGGAAACCCTGCGTATATGCAGTTTCAACAGCGGCGTGTCGGGCTTCGGTCCGGGGCTCCACCGGAAATTTCGACGGGCCGCGCGCCCGTTTTTTTGTGCCCGTTCGAAGGGTAGAGAACCTGATGACAAACGACCTTATTGCCAAAGCTGCCATTGACCGGCGACTGGCCGAGATCATCACCCCCGTGATCGAGGATCTGGGGTATGAACTTGTGCGTATCCGCCTGATGAGCGGCAAAACCACCACAATGCAGATTATGGCCGACAAGCCTGAGGGCGGCATCGAAGTGGATGACTGCGCCGAGATTTCCAACGCGGTCAGTGCCACGCTGGATGTCGAGGACCCGATTCTTGACGCCTATACGCTTGAGGTGTCGAGCCCGGGCATCGACCGCCCGCTGACCCGTCTCAAGGATTTTGAGATGTTCGAGGGGTATGAGGCCAAGCTGGAAACCTCGGAACTGATCGACGGTCGTCGCCGCTTCAAAGGCGAACTGGCCGGGATCGAAGGGGACGAGGTTCTGATCAACCTTCCCGAAGGGGATGAGACGATCACAATCGGTCTGCAATTCGACTGGCTGAGCGACGCCAAGCTGGTCCTGACCGATGACCTGATTAAGGAAATGCTGCGCCAGCGCAAAGACGCCGGTGCCCTGAACGAAAACGCTTTCGACGAGATTGAGACCGAAGGGTCCGAAGAGGAGACGAACTGATGGCAATCACCTCAGCCAACCAGCTGGAGCTGCTGCAGACCGCCGAGGCCGTGGCCCGCGAAAAGATGATCGACCCCGGTCTGGTTGTCGAAGCGATGGAAGAATCGCTCGCCCGTGCCGCCAAGAGCCGTTACGGCGCCGAGATGGACATCCGTGTGTCGATCGATCGCAAGACGGGCAAGGCGACCTTTACCCGCGTCCGTACCGTGGTTGAGGACGACGAGCTGGAGAACTACCAGGCTGAGATGACCGTCGAGCAAGCGAAGCAATATATGGAATCGCCCGAGGTTGGTGACGTCTTCGTTGAAGAAGTGCCGCCGGTTGAAATGGGCCGGATCGCTGCGCAATCTGCCAAGCAGGTAATTCTGCAGAAGGTCCGCGAAGCTGAACGCGACCGTCAGTACGAAGAATTCAAGGATCGCGCAGGCACCATTATCAACGGTGCGGTCAAGCGCGAAGAGTTTGGCAATGTCATTGTCGATCTGGGCGGTGCCGAGGCCGTTCTGCGTCGCAACGACAAGATCGGTCGCGAAAGCTATCGCCCGAATGACCGTGTACGCGCATACATTAAGGAAGTCCGCCGCGAAGCCCGTGGCCACCAAATCTTCCTGTCGCGCACCGCGCCGGAATTCATGGCCGAGCTGTTCAAGATGGAAGTGCCGGAAATCTATGATGGCATCATTGAGGTCAAAGCCGTGGCCCGTGACCCCGGTTCGCGCGCCAAGATCGCTGTGATCTCGTATGACGGTTCGATCGACCCCGTCGGTGCCTGCGTTGGTATGCGCGGTAGCCGTGTTCAGGCCGTTGTGAACGAACTACAGGGCGAAAAGATCGACATTATTCCGTGGAATGAAGATCAGCCGACCTTCCTGGTGAACGCATTGCAGCCCGCAGAAGTTTCAAAGGTTGTTCTGGACGAAGAAGCCGGCAAGATCGAAGTTGTTGTTCCCGAAGAACAGCTGAGCCTAGCCATCGGTCGCCGCGGTCAGAACGTGCGTCTGGCCAGCCAACTGACTGGTCTGGACATCGACATCATGACCGAAGCCGAAGAATCGGCACGTCGTCAGAAAGAGTTCGAAGCCCGCACCAAGCTGTTCATGGACAGCCTGGATCTGGATGAATTCTTCGCTCAACTGCTGGTCTCGGAAGGCTTCACCAACCTCGAAGAAGTGGCCTACGTTGAGATCGACGAACTGCTGGTGATCGACGGCGTCGACGAAGGCACTGCGCAAGAGTTGCAGACCCGTGCGCGTGAATTCCTGGAAGCACAGGCCAAAGCGGCACTGGACAGTGCCCGTGCGCTGGGCGCCGAGGACAGCCTTATTGAATTCGAGGGACTGACTCCCCAGATGGTAGAGGCACTGGCGAAGGACGACGTGAAAACGCTGGAAGACTTTGCCACCTGCGCCGACTGGGAACTGGCGGGCGGCTGGACCACGGTCGACGGTGAGCGTATCAAGGATGACGGTGTGCTTGAGCCTTTCGGCGTTTCGCTGGAAGAAGCGCAGGATCTGGTCATGACCGCGCGCATCATGCTGGGTTGGGTTGATCCGGCCGAACTGGAGCAAGCCGAAGAAGACGGCGAAGTTGCTGAAGAGGAGGCCGAGGCCTGATCTCAGGGCCTCGGGGTGCGCACATGGGTCGCGGTGGCGTCCATAAGGATCGGTCCGAAGGACCCGAACGCAAGTGCATCGCCACGGGCGAGGTTCAGCCCAAATACGGGCTGATCCGCTTTGTGACGGGGCCGGACGGTCAGGTCTATCCGGATGTCGCGGCGAAATTGCCGGGGCGCGGGGTATATGTGGCGGCGGATCGTGCTGCACTGGAAAAGGCCGTGGGCAAGAAGCTGTTCGCACGTGGGTTCAAGGCGCAAGTGAGCGTGCCGCAAGACCTGAGCGAAGAGGTCGAAAAACAGGTTGCGCGCCGGGTGATCGAATTGCTGAGCCTGGCACGCAAGTCCGGCGACGCGGTCGCCGGATACGAAAAGGTCAAGACGTGGCTGGACCGGGAAGAAGCCCAGGTGCTGATTCAGGCCACCGACGGATCGGGGCGCGGCAAGTCGAAACTCAGCACGCCGCACTTCGGAAAATACATCGGATGGCTCACGGCGGACGAGTTAGGACAGGCATTTGGGCGCCAAACCGTGATTCATGCGGCCTTGGCCTCTGGTGGACTCGCCAAACGTGTTGTAGAGGAAGCGCAGCGCCTGCGTGGCTTGCGCGAAACGGATGACGGCGGCAGGGGCCGCGCGGAAGGGTAAGAAGCTTTATGAGCGATAATGACGGCAAAAAGACATTGGGTCTTCGTGGCGGGGCACGCCCCGGAAATGTGAAACAGAGTTTCAGCCACGGACGTACCAAGAATGTCGTGGTGGAAACCAAACGCAAACGCGTGGTGGTTCCCAAGCCGGGCGCCGGCAAACCGGGTGGCGGAGCAACGCCGTCGGGTGATCCGTCGCGCCGCCCTGCGGGTATCTCTGACGCTGAAATGGCGCGCCGGATGAAGGCACTGCAGGCCGCCAAGGCGCGTGAGGCCGAAGAAGCCGCCGCCCGTGAGGCTGCCGAAAAGGCGCGCGAGGAAGAGCGTGCCCGTCGTCGTGCCGAGCAGGAAGCCAAGGAACGCGAACAGCGTGAGGCCGAAGAACGTGCGCGTCAGAAGGCTGAAGAGGAAGAGCGTAAGCGCAAAGAGGCAGAAGAAGCTGCCAAACGCGCCGCAGCAGCGCCGGCCCCCGAAGAACCCAAAGCCGCCCGCGCCCCGGCCAGCAAGCCGGCACCCGCAGCGACTCCGCGCAAGCAGGATCGCGAGCGTGAACAGCGTGGTCGTGGCAAGGGTCGTGACGACAACCGCCGTTCCGGTAAGCTGACACTAGGTCAGGCCACTGGTGGTGAAGGCAACCGCCAACGCTCGATGGCGTCGATGAAGCGCAAGCAAGAGCGTGCGCGTCAGAAAGCCATGGGCGGCCCGGTCGAGCGGGAAAAGGTAATCCGCGACGTTCAGTTGCCCGAGGCGATCGTGGTTTCGGAATTGGCCAACCGTATGGCCGAGCGTGTGGCTGACGTGGTCAAATCGCTGATGCAGATGGGCATGATGGTCACGCAGAACCAGACCATTGACGCAGACACCGCCGAACTGATCATCGAAGAATTTGGCCACAAGGTTACCCGTGTCTCTGATTCGGACGTTGAAGACGTCATCAAAGAAGTCGAAGACAAGGAAGAAGACCTGCAGCCGCGCCCGCCGGTAATTACCATCATGGGTCACGTCGACCACGGTAAGACCTCGTTGCTGGATGCGATTCGCGATGCGCGTGTTGTCGCCGGTGAAGCCGGGGGAATCACCCAGCATATCGGCGCGTATCAGGTGAAAACCGATGGCGGCACCACGCTGACCTTCTTGGATACACCGGGCCACGCGGCCTTTACCTCGATGCGTTCGCGCGGTGCTCAGGTCACGGATATCGTGGTTCTGGTTGTTGCTGCTGACGACGCGGTGATGCCGCAGACGATCGAGGCGATCAACCACGCGAAAGCGGCCGGAGTGCCGATGATCGTGGCGATCAACAAGGTGGACAAGCCGGATGCGAACCCCGACAAGGTGCGGACCGATCTGTTGCAGCACGAAGTCATCGTCGAAAAAATGTCGGGTGAGGTTCAGGACGTCGAAGTCTCTGCCATCACCGGTCAAGGTCTGGACGAACTGCTGGAAGCCATCGCGCTGCAGGCCGAGATTCTGGAACTGAAAGCCAACCCCGACCGCGCCGCCCAGGGTGCCGTGATCGAGGCGCAGCTGGATGTGGGCCGCGGCCCGGTCGCCACCGTTCTGGTTCAGAACGGTACGCTGCATCAGGGCGACATCTTCGTTGTGGGTGAGCAGTACGGTAAGGTCCGCGCGCTGATCAACGACAAGGGTGAACGCGTCAAAGAAGCTGGCCCCTCGGTTCCTGTCGAAGTTCTGGGTCTCAACGGTACGCCCGAGGCCGGTGACGTTCTGAACGTGACCGAGACCGAAGCGCAGGCCCGTGAGATTGCCGCCTACCGCGAACAGGCCGCCAAGGACAAACGCGCTGCCGCTGGCGCCGCGACCACCCTTGAGCAGTTGATGCAGAAAGCCAAGGAAGACGAAAACGTCACCGAGTTGCCGATTCTGATGAAAGCGGACGTACAAGGTTCGGCCGAAGCCATCGTTCAGGCGATGGAAAAGATCGGCAACGACGAGGTGCGCGTGCGCGTTCTGCATTCGGGCGTGGGTGCGATCACCGAGACAGACGTCGGTCTTGCCGAAGCTTCAGGTGCACCGATCTTCGGGTTCAACGTCCGTGCCAACGCATCGGCGCGGAACACCGCGAACCAGAAGGGTGTTGAGATCCGCTACTACTCGGTGATCTATGACCTCGTGGATGACGTGAAAGCGGCCGCATCTGGCCTGCTGAGCGCCGAGATCCGCGAGAAGTTCATCGGCTACGCCGAGATACGCGAAGTCTTCAAGGTCACCGGCGTTGGCAAGGTTGCTGGCTGTCTGGTCACCGAAGGTGTTGCCCGCCGTTCCGCAGGTGTCCGCCTGCTGCGCGACAACGTGGTGATCCACGAAGGCACGCTGAAGACGCTGAAGCGTTTCAAGGACGAAGTGGCCGAGGTTCAGTCGGGTCAGGAATGCGGTATGGCGTTCGAAAACTATGACGATATACGTCAGGGCGACGTGATCGAAATCTTCGAGCGTGAAGAGGTTACGCGTACGCTGGATTGATCCGGTCCGGAAAAGAAATTATGAAAAGCGGCCCCTTTGGGCCGCTTTTTTTGTTGGCCGTTGATTACCTTTTTTGTCTTGTCCGCGAGTTTCGGCATCTCAGAAACACTTCGCGTCATGCAATCCTGACCTGAACACGGAGTGAATTTGATTTAACGTCGGCTGAGCGGACCTTCCTGCCGTTCTCTGTAACAGCGCGAATGACTGCTATCGCACTATATAGTCTTTCCAGATATTAAGGAGACGATAGATTTAAGAAGAAGATGACATGCCATTTCTAGATCGGATTAAGTCTCTATTTTCCCAACCAGTTGCCCGACCTAAAGTCTCGGACACCAAGGCTGCCGAACCCACACAGCAGGAAATGCAAACTGCTGTGAATCGACTGGATGAACTGGCGACAACTGCAATTCTCGGGGAGATCGGCGGGAGCAAACCCCAAAAGGAAAACAGGGCTGCGAGCTGGTGGGGTGGAAATTTTCTAGGTGCGCAAGATGAGGATGTCCCAGTATGCAGCCAGTCGGGACGGGCTATGCATCCTGTGCTGCAAATTCGTGTTGATGAATTACCAGAAATTCCGCCCGCCTTCGAAGAGTTTGCAGTCATAAATATTTGGATGGATTTGCAATCATCCACCTTTTGGGGTGCAGAAAACGGCAATGGATTTCTTGTTCGGACGTACACTGACATCGATAAACTTGTCCCTCTTGGGGTCGGTTACAGGGAAAGCTCCGATCTACCCACTTTTCCTATTTTCTGGCGTGAAACGATATCTGAACAGCCAAGCTGGGAAGACATGGCCGACGAAGTGCCAACAAATG
The DNA here is from genome assembly GCF_040329455.1 of Ruegeria sp. SCP11. Taxonomy (NCBI): domain Bacteria; kingdom Pseudomonadati; phylum Pseudomonadota; class Alphaproteobacteria; order Rhodobacterales; family Roseobacteraceae; genus Ruegeria; species Ruegeria sp. SCP11. The sequence continues at coordinate 104,949 of NZ_JBDZYG010000009.1, forward strand.
TTGCGCAAGCTGCCGCAGATGATTGGTTCTTTAAAAGCAAATACTCATCTGATCGATATTTCGAACTTCGCAACAAGTGCCCGGTAAAAGTTGGCGGTTGGCCTACATGGATTCAGGGTGCTGATTGGCCAAAAGATGCGCAGTTCTTCTTTCAAGTCGACTCGAACGACAAAGGCAAAATGTTTCTCGGCGATACAGGTTCATTCTACATATTCAAGACTGCTGATTCATGGGTGATCAGAGGGGATTGCTACTGAAGCAGACCTTCGCCCATTGCGCAGCATCCGTCGAAGTGGGCCCGAACCGGACATTCGAGGCTCGGGCAAAATGTACGGTTTGTATTGGTTGAACCGGAGTGCGACGCAAAGATCAAAACTTTCTGATGCCCAATACAATTGATTACCGTGATGCGGGCAGAAACGTACTTGGATGCATAATAATGTCGAAATGCTGCATCCCCGACTTCAGATCGAAACTGACCGAATGTCCGCCCTTGCGCAGAAATTCGGCATAGTCGCGGCTCTGGCGGATGAACTCAGGCGTGTCCCGCTCGGCCACTGTAATGTGATAGCGTGGGCCAGGGGCGGGCAGGTTCAGGATCGGGGACAAATCATGCACCTCGACCGGGGTCAGTTGAAGCGGGTCGTTGACGGGGGTCAGGCTGATCGGTTCCAGATCATAGACCCCGCTGATCAGAATCACATCGCGGACGCGTAGCCCGGAACGGGCCAGTGCGTCGGCCGAGGTCGCCATGACCATACTCACCAGCTGTGCCCCGGCGCTGTGCCCCGACAGGGTAATCTGCGACGGGTCGAAGCCCAGATCACGCGCGTTGGCTGCCAGCCAGAGCAGTGCGTCCCGGCACTCTGCGATCATGTGGCCGATGCGCGCGGCTGGGGCGAGTGTGTAGTTCAGCGTCGCAAAGGCATTTCCTGCCTCAACAATGGCGGGCGCCATCATGGCCGATTCGCGTTGGCTCAGTGCCTGCCAGTAGCCGCCGTGGATGAACACGTGCAGCGGACCGTTGGTCACGCGCGCGGGAAAGAAATCCAGAACCTGAGCCGTGCCGTCTCCGTATGATATGTTCCCGATCACGTCCATCTGGGCCCGATGCTGTGCGCTGAGTGCGGCGTAACTCTCCAGATAAGGAGTCAGGTCACCGCCTATCATCGAGCGGGGTGAGTATTCCTGATCCAGTTCGGCTTGAGTGAAACCCCGGTACAGCATGGTTTACTCCTGATCCGCATACATCAGTTCGGTGCGCATATCGTAAAGATCATGAAAAAACCTCAAATCCAAGGCTTTGCGCAGGAAGGACACACCACTGGACCCTCCGGTGCCGGGTTGGTCTCCGATCACGCGCTCGACCGCTGTGACATGATCGAAGCGCCAGCGCTGGAAAAGGGACTCTACATCCATCAGCTTTTCAGCCAATGCGTAGAGGTCCCAATGCCGGTCTGTGTCGCAAAAAACCTGCACCCAAATTTTTACCACGCGTGGGTCGCCGGAATAGGGTTGCGAGAAGTCGCGGTCCAGCAGGTCCTGTGGCACCTCAAACCCCTGGCGAGCCAGCATGAACAGGACTTCGTCATACAGCGACGGTTTGGTTAGCGCATCATCTAGCATCGCCATGACTTCGGGGTCATGTTCGTGGACTTTTAAGGTCGAGGCATCCTTATTTCCCAGAATGAATTCGATCTGGCGATAGCCATAGCTTTGAAAACCCGAGGAATTCCCCAGCGCCTGCCTAAAGGTCATGTAATCTGCTGGTGTCATGGTCAGCAGTGTCTCCCAGGCTGAGATCAACTGCCGCTGAATCGCCTTCACCCGGTCGAGGTTCTTCATCGCTGGGCCGAAATCGTCCTGTTGCAGGAAGTGGCGCACCTCGACCAATTGGTGATGCATCAGCTTCAGCCACAGTTCGCTGACCTGATGGATGATGATGAACAGCATCTCATCGGGTTGCGCAGGGTCCTGAAAGGTCTTTTGCAGGTTCAGCAGAGTCTTGAGTTGAAGGAAATCGCCATAGCTCTTGCGGTGAGTCTGCGCGAAATCGGTGACCAGAGAGTCCTCGATCCCGCGTTCTAGATACCGATCGTCTTTGTCGCCCATGTGCTCCTCCAAACGCGTGAGTTCACCCATGTGTAGGGGCTGAACCCACGCAATTCCAGAGCGTTAGGTCCAGTCCAGAACCACTTTTCCCGACCGGCCCGATTTCATCGCGGCGAAACCTTCGGTGAAATCGTCGACCTTCAGCTCGTGCGTGATGACCCGGCTGACATCCAGACCGTTCTGCAACATCGCGATCATTTTGTACCAGGTCTCGAACATTTCACGCCCATAAACGCCTTTGATGGTGATGGCCTTGAATACGATGCGTGACCAATCGACCGGCGATTTTCCGGGTGGAATGCCAAGTAGAGCAATTTTCCCACCCATCACCAGTGCTTCGACCATCTGGTCCAAGGCGATCTGCGAGCCGGACATTTCCAGCCCGACGTCGAATCCCTCTTTCATGCCCAGTTCGGTGATGACGTCCTGCAGGTCTTCCTTGGACACATCGACGGTGCGGACAGTCGGCACTACGTGTTCGGCCAATTTCAGACGGTCTGGGTTGATATCGGTGATCACCACATGGCGCGCGCCGGCATGGCGCGCAACGGCGGCGGCCATGATGCCGATGGGACCAGCGCCGGTGATCAGAACGTCCTCTCCCAGCAAATCGAAGCTCAACGCGGTGTGCACGGCGTTTCCGAGCGGGTCGAGGATGGCTCCGATCTCATCCGGCACGTCATCCGGCAAGGGTACCACGTTGAAGGCGGGCAGTTTCAGGTATTGAGCAAAAGCGCCCTGTTCATTCACACCGATCCCGCGCGTGCCGGGGTCGAGGTGAAACTTCCCGGCCCGGCTCTGGCGGCTGTCCGTAGTAATCAGATGACCTTCGCCTGAACAACGCTGGCCGATCTCAAGACCGCTCACGTTGCGTCCGATCTCGACGATCTCGCCCGCGAATTCGTGGCCAGTGATCATAGGCACTGGCACGGTGGCGGCGGCCCAGTCGTCCCAGTTCCAGATGTGGATATCGGTGCCGCAAATGCCGGTCTTGTTGATTTTGATCAGCACTTCCTCCGGCCCGATCTCGGGCACAGGGGCCTGCACCATCCACAAACCTTCCTCGGGCCTGGATTTCTCCAAAGCTTTCATTGTGTTGGGTCGCATCAGATTACTCCCAATTCTTTGCCGACCTTACCAAAGGCTGCCAGTGCACGGTCCAATTCGTCCTTTGTTAGAGCCGCATTCATCTGTGTTCTGATCCGCGCTTGCCCGCGCGGAACGACGGGGAAAAAGAAACCGGAGACATAAACGCCCTCGTCAAACAGCCGCGAGGCCATGTCTTGCGCCAGCGTTGCTTCACCCAGCATGACAGGGATGATCGGGTGTTCTCCCGGCAGCAAGTCGAAGCCTAGTTTCTCGAGCCCCGCGCGCCAGTACTTTGCGTTTCCGAATAGTTGGGCGCGCAGCATGTCGCCTTCTTCGACCAGACGGATCGCCTCAATTCCTGCGGCGACGATGGAAGGTGGCAGCGAGTTTGAGAACAGATAGGGCCGCGCCCGCTGCCGCAGCAAATCAATCACTGGCTGCGGCCCGGCGATGTAGCCGCCGATTGCCCCACCAAGTGCTTTGCCCAAGGTCCCTGTCAGAATGTCCACGTCGACGCCAAAGTGATCAGGTGTGCCCGCGCCGCTCGGTCCCATGAAACCGGTGGCGTGGCAGTCGTCAACCATGACGATGGCATCGTACTTGTCAGCCAGTTCGCGGATCTTCGGAAGGTTGGCCAGATAGCCGTCCATCGAGAACACGCCGTCGGTCGCGATCATGATATGTCGCGCCCCGTCCTCGCGCGCCTGTTTCAACCAGGCTTCGAGGTCGTTCATGTCGTTGTTCAGATAGCGATAGCGCTTGGCCTTGCACAGCCGCACGCCGTCGATGATCGAGGCGTGGTTCAAACTGTCCGAGATGATGGCGTCTTCTGGCCCTAACAAAGGCTCAAACAGTCCGCCATTGGCGTCGAAACAGGCGGCGAACAGGATCGCATCGTCCTTGTTCAGGAACTTGGCCAGCTTCTGCTCCAGCTCACGGTGAATATCCTGCGTCCCGCAGATGAACCGGACTGAGGCCATGCCGAACCCCTTGGGCTCCATCGCGCCTTTGGCGGCGTCGATCAGCGCGGGGTGATCGGCCAGACCCAGATAGTTGTTGGCGCACAGGTTGATCACCTGCTTGTCGCCCACCGTGATTTCACCGCCCTGAGGCGAGGTGATCATTCGTTCGCGTTTATACAGACCTTCGGATTCGATCTGCGCGAGGGTGTCCGTGATGTGGGACAGGAATGCGTCTGCCATGGCGGTCTCCGTTAATGTGAGTCGCATATCTAACATAACGGATGTAATTCCCAAATGGGGGAATTACAATATTTAAGAAAAAAATCCGTAAAGGCGGAAAATCGCTGATGTCAGGCGTTCTTAACGATCAGGAACACGCGCGCCGGGCCATTGGCGATTATCGAGTGCGCAACATCTGCTGCGTAACGCGCTGTATCACCTTGTTGAAGGTCACGGGACGCGGTGCCTGAGGTCACGCGCACCGCGCCTTCCAGCACTGTCAGTTGTTCCCGTGCACCGCGTGCATGGGGTTGGCTGTTCAGGGCGCCATCCGCATCGAACTCGATATCGTAAACCTCGTGCCCTCCGGCTTCTTCTGGTGGGGACAATATGCGGATACGGCATTTCTGGCCCATATTGTCGATGCTGGGCACTTCGGCCTTGCGCAGCACTTCCACCTGATCGGTGGTGTTGGACTCTTCCAGCAGACCCGCAAAATCGACCTGAAGGGCACGGGTCAGGTTCCAAAGGGTTGAGATGGTGGGGCTGCTTTCACCCCGTTCGATCTGGCTGACCATCGAGCGGGACACACCGCTGAGATTGGCCACGGCTTCCAAAGACAGGCCCTTGGCCCGGCGCGCCTCTTTCAGGCGAGCAGGTAGGCGTGTCAGGATATCGTCAGTGTTCTCCGTCATGACGGAATTTCATGCGCCCTGAGCAGATGATTGTCAATTCTAACCGTGACGGGACGTCTCATAGGACATGTTTATGCTGCAGGTGCATACTGGCGCCGAATCCTGGAGGAGACAGACATGACCGATATCGTATTGCTGGACGGTGCCCGCACCGCAATTGGAACCTTTGGCGGAGCACTGGCGTCGACCGCGCCGATTGATTTGGCCACAGTGGCAACTGAAGCAGCGATGGAGCGGTCAGGGGTCGAGGGCGCTCAAATCGGGCATGTGGTGTTTGGTCATGTGATCAACACCGAGCCGCGCGATATGTACCTGTCGCGCGTCGCGGCGATGCAGGCGGGAATTCCGAACGGGACGCCAGCGATGAATGTGAACCGGCTGTGTGGCTCGGGGGCGCAAGCGATTGTGTCGGCAGTGCAGTCCTTGATGCTGGGGGATGCGGAGTTTGCGGTGGCAGGTGGGGCTGAGAGTATGTCGCGTAGCCCTTATATCGTTCCGCAGGCGCGCTGGGGTGCAAAGATGGGCGATGTGTCTTCGCTGGACATGATGTTGGGGGCTTTGAACTGTCCGTTTGGTACGGGACATATGGGCGTGACCGCCGAGAATGTCGCAGATGAACACCAGATCAGTCGCGAGCAAATGGATGAATTCGCTCTGACCAGCCAGTCCCGCGCGGCGGCGGCCATCGAGGCAGGTTATTTTGACAGTCAGATCGCGCCCGTGCAGGTCAAGGTCAAACGCGACATGGTCGACTTCCAGGTCGATGAGCATCCCAAGGCCACCACCGTCGAGGCGTTGGCTGGATTGCGACCTGTGTTCCAAAAGGATGGACGTGTGACTGCGGGCAACGCGTCGGGTATCAATGACGGCGCGGCGGCGATGGTTCTGGCGACCGCGGATGCGGCTGAGAAGGCCGGCTTGAAGCCCAAGGCGCGGGTGCTGGGTTATGCTCATGCCGGAGTGCGTCCCGAGGTGATGGGCATTGGGCCAGTTCCTGCGGTGCGGAACCTGTTGGACAAGACTGGTCTGTCGGTAGACGACTTTGACGTGATCGAAAGCAACGAGGCCTTTGCGGCGCAGGCGCTGGCAGTCAATCAGGAGCTTGGGCTGGATGCGGCGAAGGTGAACCCGAATGGCGGTGCAATTGCTCTGGGTCACCCGGTTGGGGCGACCGGGGCGATCATCACATTGAAGGCGCTGTATGAATTGGAGCGCATCGGTGGGTCCAAAGGGCTGGTCACTATGTGTATCGGAGGCGGGCAAGGGATTGCCTTGGCCATCGAGCGGCTCTGACCAGAGCTTGGGTAGGGGGCTGTCTGCCCCCCATCGCGCGGACGCGCGATTCCCCCGAGGAATTTTTGGCCAAATGAAGCAGGCGGGTTCCGCGTTAGCCCAATGTCAGGAACAGGCAGGCAAGGACGGCACCCGCGATAGCACCCAGCGAGGCAGGCAGCAGTTGGGATCGGAGGCCGATGCCTTTGGGTGCGTCCTTTTGCGTCTGCGCGATCAGCGCGTTTTCAACCAATCCCGGAAGGCGTGGGCCGAAACGTGCCAGCACCATTGCGGTTTTGCTGAAATCACGCAGCGCGGCGCGAGGGCCGATGGATTTCTTGATGTAGTCCTCAACTACCGGGCGGGCGACCTCCCAGATGTTGATATGCGGGTCGAGGGAGCGCGCGACGCCTTCGACAACAACCATCGTGCGTTGCAGCAGGATCAATTCGGTTCGCGTTTCCATGCCGAAGCGTTCGGTGACTTCGAACAGGTAGTTCAGTAGGCGGCCCATCGAGATACGGGTGGCGTCCATTCCAAAGATCGGCTCGCCCACTGCGCGCAGGGCTCGGGCGAATTCGTCGACGTCCTGATTGGCGGGGACGTAGCCTGCTTCGAAGTGGACCTCGGCCACGCGTTTGTAGTCGCGACGGATGAAGCCAAAGAGGATCTCGGCGTAAACCCGGCGGGTGTATTCGTCGATATGGCCCATGATGCCGTAATCATAGGCGATAATATCACCGTTCGCGGCGACCTTGAGGTTGCCCTGATGCATATCAGCGTGGAAATAGCCATCGCGCAAGGCGTGCAAAAGGAACAGGCGCAGGACCCGTTCGCCCAGATCGCGGCGGTTGTGGCCGGCTGCGTCCAACGCTTCGTTTTCTCCCAGCGGGATACCGTCGGCCCAGCTGAGTGTCATGACTCGGCGCGCTGACAGTGACCACACCACGGGCGGCAACCAGAACCCGGCATCATCCTTGGTGTTGGCGGCATATTCCGAGGCGGCGGCGCTTTCCAGGCGCAGGTCAAGTTCACCACGCACCACGCCGTCGAAATGTTCGATCACCTCCATTGGGCGCAGGCGGCGCGCGCCTGGGGCGAACAATTGGACGATGCGGGCAGCAAAGTAGAACGCGTCAACATCTTTGCGGAAGGCACGTTCGATGCCGGGGCGCAGGACTTTGACCGCGACTTCTTCGCCTGTGCTGGTCAGTTTGGCCTTGTGCACTTGCGCGATGGAGGCCGCAGCGATGGGTTCGCTGAACTCCGAGAACACATCGTCCACATGTTGGCCCAGTTCCTTGGTCACTTCGGCCATGGCCTCGGCCCGAGAGAACGGTGGCAGCTTGTCCTGCAACACGCGCAACTGTTCGGCCAGTTCGTCGCCAACCACGTCGGGTCGGGTCGAGAGCACCTGCCCAAACTTGATATAGGCAGGCCCGAGCGCCGTCAGTGCGCGCGTCGCGGGCGGCATGTCGGGATCACCCTTGTAGCCCAGCCATTGGAACGGCTTACCCAAGGCATGCGCCAGAAAACGTATTGCGCGCGGGGCTTCGAACGCGTCCAAGACCACGTTCATGGCACCGGTGCGCTCCAAGGTGGCGCCTGTGCGGATCAGGCGAATGATGTTGTGAGGGCCGCGCATTAAATCTTCCAGCCGGAATGCAGCGCGGCGATGCCCATGCTGAGATTGCGGTACTTGGCGTTTTCGAAACCGGCCGTGCGAACCATGTTCAGGAACGTCTCCTGATCTGGGAATTTGCGGATAGATTCCACCAGGTACTGATAGCTGTCGTAATCATTGGCGATCAGCTTACCCATGCGCGGAATGACGTTGAAACTGTAAAGATCATAGAGTTTCTGCAGACCGTCATTTGGCAACTGGCTGAACTCCAGCACCATCAGGCGACCACCGGGCTTGAGAACGCGGAATGCCTCGTTCAACGCTTCTTGCGGGCGGGTCACGTTTCGGATGCCGAATGAGATCGTGTAGACGTCAAAGGTGTTGTCTTCGAACGGTAGCGCCATCGCGTCGCCCACCACCCAGTTCAGGCTGTCGGCCATCTGGTCGGCCTCGGCGCGCTGGCGACCTTCGACCAGCATCGGCTCGGTCAGGTCCAGAACGGTCGCGTGGCCATAGCCTGCACGTTTCAGGAAGCGGAAGGAAATATCCCCTGTGCCGCCTGCCACATCCAGCAGCCGTTGACCGGGGCGCGGGGCCAGCCAGTCCATCATCGCGTCCTTCCAGACCCGGTGGATGCCCATCGACATGACATCGTTCATCACGTCATATTTCGAGGCGACGGAGTTGAATACGCCCTGCACGCGCCCGGCCTTGTCGGCCTCGCGGACGGTTTCGAACCCGAAATGAGTGGTCTTGTCGCTGTTGTCGGACATTTGCCTTGCCGTTTGTCGAATTTCGCCTCTGTTATAGGGCTCTGGAACCGGGGCACAATGCGGCCCTTTGGAATAGGAGCCGTGTAATGCCGGAATTGCCCGAGGTCGAGACAGTAAGACGCGGCTTGAGCCCTGCCATGGAGGGCGTGGTGATCGAACAGGCGGATGTAAACCGGCCTGATCTGCGTTGGCCTTTCCCTGAGCGCATGGCTGAGCGGCTGACCGGGCAGCGGGTGGATCGGCTAAGACGGCGGTCGAAATACATCTTGGCCGATCTCAGTAGTAGAGAAACCTTATTGATCCATTTGGGGATGTCCGGGCGGATGACGGTGTCGGGCGATCCGCTGGGACAGTTCGTGCATGAGCATCCGATGCCCGAGAAACATGATCACGTGGTGTTCCACATGGCCAATGGCGCGCGCGTGACGTTCAACGACCCGCGTCGGTTTGGGGCAATGGACTTGTTGCCGACGGCCACAGCTGAGGAACACAAGCTGCTGGCGGTTCTGGGACCCGAGCCTTTGGGCAACGATTTTCACGAACAGCACTTGATCGAGGCCTTTGAGGGCAAAAACACCCCGGTCAAATCCGCACTTCTGGATCAGGGAATCGTTGCCGGATTGGGTAATATCTATGTCTGTGAGGCTCTTTATCGCGCGGGCGTGTCGCCACGTCGCAAGGCCGGACAGATTTCTGCGGTAAGGGTGGCGGCGTTGGTTCCAATTATCCGGCAGGTGTTGCAGGACGCCATCGAAGCGGGCGGATCTTCGCTGCGCGATTTCCGCCAAGCCGATGGAGAACTTGGATATTTTCAGCACAGCTTTGATGTCTATGGCCGCGAGGGTGAGCCGTGCCGGTCCGAGGGCTGTGATGCCGCAATCAAGAGAATCACTCAGTCCGGTCGCTCATCCTTCTACTGCGCGCAATGCCAAAGATAACTTGATCCAGCGTTCTCGCGTGATAAGGAATCGTACCTGAACGGAACAACCGGAAGCTTACATCTCATGGCGTTTGAGACGATCATCGTCGAAATCGAAGACCACGTCGGGCTTATCAAGCTCAACAGACCGGACGCGCTGAATGCGCTGAACTCACAACTGATCTCGGAACTGTGCACGGCTTTGGAAGAAGCGGATGCCAATGACAAGGTGCGCTGCATCGTCATCACCGGGTCGGACAAGGCCTTTGCCGCGGGTGCAGATATCAAAGAGATGTCCGAGCTCAGCTTTGTCGACGTGTTCGACGGGAACCTCTTTGGCGATTTAAATGAGCGGATCGGTGCGATCCGTAAGCCGATCATCGCGGCCGTTGGCGGCTATGCGCTGGGCGGTGGCTGCGAGTTGGCGATGATGTGCGACTTTATCATTGCCGCCGATACAGCCAAGTTTGGCCAGCCCGAGATCAACCTGGGTGTCATCGCCGGTCTTGGTGGTTCACAACGTCTGACGCGCTTTGTTGGTAAGTCCAAATCCATGGACATGAACCTGACCGGTCGCTTCATGGACGCGGAAGAGGCTGAGCGGTCTGGGCTGGTCAGCCGCGTTGTTCCAGCCAAGAAGCTGATGGAAGAAGCCATCGGCGCTGCCCAGAAGATTGCCGAGAAGTCGCAGCTAAGCGCGATGGCCGCCAAAGAGGCCGTGAACCGCAGCTACGAAGTCACGCTGAGCGAGGGCCTGCTGTTCGAACGCCGCGTTTTCCATTCGATGTTTGCGACCGAAGACCAGAAAGAAGGCATGGCCGCTTTCCTGGAAAAACGCGCAGCCCAGTTCCGCGACAAGTAAAGCTCAGTACAGTTTGAGACAGGCGGGCCTTACCCGCCTTTTTTCATGGCCGCCAGATAAGGGCAAAGAATCAGCTTGGCAAAGGCGGCAAACTTGGATAACAAGCGCCGCTATACATGCGCGTGCGGCCCGCTTGGCCCGACTCACACTCGTGATTTTGATCCGGTGCGGATATTCCGTGACGCGCTTCTTTAGATAACCGTACCGAACGAAGGTCAGAAACACATGGCAAACTCGCCCCAGGCTAAAAAGCGCGCTCGTCAGAACGAAAAGCGTTTTGCAATCAACAAAGCTCGTCGTTCGCGCATCCGCACCTATCTGCGCAAAGTCGAAGAAGCGATCGCATCCGGCGATAAAGAGGCTGCATCCGCAGCCCTGCGCGCCGCTCAGCCCGAGCTGATGCGTGGCGTCACCAAAGGTGTCTTCCACAAGAACACCGCATCGCGGAAAATGTCGCGCCTGTCGGCGCGCGTTAAAGCGCTGGGCTAATCGCTCAGGTTGACCTTAGGTCAACAAAACAAGGCTGAATTGTTTACAAAGGCGTCACAATCTGTGGCGCCTTTTTGTTGCTGTTGCCGGAATGCCGCGCCTTCACGAAACTGAGAGATTCTTTCGGCCAAAGACCCGAGTCAACATCAGAGTTTCGTTGCCGTATGCCTAGGCCTCTTGTTACCACTAACTTAGCGATTCACTCGCTTGGGGGGACAGGCTGTTTTTCGATCAAACTGACGGGCATCAGGACGGTCGTGAAACGAATGTTGGCAAGCAGGCTTGACCGGTTTGCTGATCTGCTAATGGTCTTTGGGTTACCGAGGATCTGAGCCCTGTCGAAAAATTAGATTGTGATGCGCACCCAGCATACGGGGCGCCCTTTCGTTGGGTGCTCACCTGTTAGGCTGTGCTGACTTTCGCGGACAGTCCCGCCAGACCTATTTGGTTTGGCGCAGGGAAACCCTTTTGCGTGTGAAGGCTTAAAACCGGGCAACCGGGACATAGTAATAAGGCCGACAGGCCAATAAAGAATGGGATGCGTGAGGCGCTTGATGACACAAGAGAAATGGGGACAACTGCGTAACAAACTGCTCAAGGCGATCGGCAAGAACAACTACACGACCTGGATTGAACCTCTGGAGCTTCAAGAGGTGCAGGACGGCGTGGCGACGTTCTCGGTGCCGACCAACTTTATGGGCAATTACGTAAGCCAGAACTTTGCGGACTTGATTTTGTACGAAATGAACACCGCAGGGGAATCGGTTCAGCGCTTGGCGTTTCGCGTTGCGGCCAACTCGCCCGCGCGCCCGTCCAGTCAAGCCGCGGCTACACATGCGGTGGTACAGGAAAGTCCTCAGCCCCAATCCTTGTCTCAGCAGGCCGAGCCGACAAGCGACGCGCTCGAATCCCTGCAGGCGGCACCGCTCGATGCGCGTTTCACCTTTGATACGTTCGTGGTCGGCAAGCCCAACGAACTGGCCCATGCCGCCGCGCGCCGTGTGTCTGAAGGTGGTCCCGTTACCTTTAATCCGCTGGTTCTTTATGGCGGGGTCGGGCTTGGTAAAACTCACCTGATGCACGCCATCGCGTGGGAGCTGAAAACCAAGCGCCCCGAGCTCAACGTGCTGTACCTATCGGCGGAGCAGTTCATGTACCGCTTTGTGCAGGCCCTGCGCGAGCGTCGGATGATGGATTTCAAACATTTGTTCCGTTCGGTCGATGTGTTGATGGTTGATGATGTGCAGTTCATCGCCGGCAAGGATTCGACTCAGGAAGAGTTTTTCCACACCTTCAACGCGCTGGTGGACCAGAACAAGCAGATCATTATCTCGGCCGACCGCGCCCCGGGTGAGATCAAAGATCTGGAAGATCGCGTGAAGTCACGACTGCAATGTGGTCTGGTCGTTGACCTGCATCCGACCGATTACGAACTGCGTCTGGGCATCCTCCAAAACAAAGTACAGCAGTACAGCTCTACTTATCCCGACCTGACCATCGCCGATGGCGTATTGGAATTCCTGGCTCATCGCATCTCGACCAATGTTCGTGTGCTGGAAGGCGCGCTGACCCGCTTGTTCGCCTTTGCATCTCTGGTGGGCCGCGAGATCGACATGGAACTGACGCAGGATTGTTTGGCCGATGTTCTACGGGCATCGGAACGCAAGATCACCGTCGAAGAGATTCAGCGCAAAGTATCCGACTACTACAATATCCGCCTATCCGACATCATCGGGCCCAAACGTCTGCGGTCCTATGCCCGTCCGCGTCAGGTGGCGATGTATCTGTGCAAACAATTGACCAGTCGCTCCCTTCCCGAGATCGGGCGCCGTTTTGGCGGACGCGATCACACCACCGTTATGCACGGCGTCAAACGTATTGAAGAGTTGAAAGTGACGGACGGTCAGATCGCGGAAGACGTGGAAATGCTGCGTCGCGCGCTGGAAGCCTGAGGATTATCCCCTACCGCTCAGGAAAACGCCCCAGAGCCTAGCGCCCGGGGTGTTTTCTTGTGCGCTTTAACCCACGGTTGCACATGAACTGTGCCCGCGCGGCCACGCGGCCCTTGACGCATTGGCCATTCCGACCCAGAAAACCATAAAAAATCCTTGTGCCTCAGGGTGGAACCGCTAACGTGCCAGTCCCGCCCATTTTCGGCACGCAAGTCAGAGGAATAGAGGGTATGAAGATCAGCATCGAACGCGGCACCCTTCTCAAGGCCGTCTCGCAGGCCCAATCCGTTGTGGAACGTCGCAACACCATTCCCATCCTTGCCAACGTGCTGATCGAAGCCGAAGGCGATCAGGCGATGTTCCGCGCTACCGATCTGGATATTGAGGTGGTCGACAAGGCTCCCGCACAGGTCGAGAAGGCAGGCGCGACAACTGTAGCGGCGACGACCCTGCATGAGATTGTGCGCAAATTGCCGGACGGGGCACTTGTGACCCTGACTGCTGACAGCGCGGCGGGCCGTCTGACCGTTGAAGCAGGACGCTCGAACTTCTCGCTGGCGACCCTGCCGAAAGAAGATTTTCCGGTCATGGCGTCCTCGGAGTATCAGTCGAACTTTTCCGCCTCGGCCGCGTTGCTGCGTCGGCTGTTCGACAAATCCAAATTCGCGATCTCAACCGAAGAAACGCGCTATTACCTGAATGGCGTTTATATGCATGTGGCCGATGGGTCCGAGGGCGGCAAAGTGCTGCGCTGCGTGGCTACTGACGGCCACCGTCTGGCGCGCATTGATGCGGATCTGCCGGATGGGGCCGCGGACATGCCGGGCGTGATCGTGCCGCGTAAAACCGTGGGTGAGTTGCGCAAGCTGCTGGACGATGACGAAATGGATATCGCCGTCTCGGTCAGCGAAACTAAAGTGCGTTTTGCGACGCCTGACATCACGCTGACGTCGAAAGTGATCGACGGGACGTTCCCCGACTACACGCGGGTGATTCCGCAGGGCAATACGCGCCAGCTTGAAGTAGACGCTGCTGAGTTCGCACAGGCCGTAGACCGGGTGGCGACCGTGTCGTCGGAGCGCTCGCGCGCGGTGAAACTGCAACTGGACGCGGACAAGCTGGTTCTGTCGGTGAATGCGCCCGACAGCGGTGCCGCCGAGGAAGAGCTAGCCGTGGCTTACGGCGACGAGCGGCTCGAGATCGGGTTCAACGCGAAATATCTGCTCGAGATTGCCTCGCAGGTGGATCGCGAGAACGCTGTGTTCCTGTTCAACTCAGCAGGTGATCCGACCCTGATGCGCGAAGGCAATGACCCGAGCGCGGTCTACGTTGTCATGCCAATGCGCGTCTGATCGACCCTGCAGGGTGATCCTTAACGAAAGGGAGGGGTCATGACCTTGACCCTGACCGAACTTACGGTCTCGCATTTCCGGTCCCATAAGCTGGCACGATTGTCTTTGGATGGGCGGCCGGTGGCCATCCATGGGTCAAACGGGGCCGGTAAGACCAATATCCTGGAAGCGGTGTCGCTGTTCTCGCCTGGTCGCGGGATGCGGCGGGCGAGCGCGGCTGAGATGACGCGGCGACCCGAGGCGCTGGGTTGGAAACTGTCGGGCCTACTAAACGCGCAAGGCCAGAACTTTGAGATCGAAACTTGGTCCGAAGGCGGCGCGGCGCGTCAGGTTCGGATTGATGGCAAGGCGTCGAGCCAGATCGATCTTGGCAAGCTGGCACGGGTGGTGTGGTTGATCCCGTCCATGGATCGGTTGTGGATCGAAGGTGCCGAAGGACGGCGACGGTTTCTGGACCGTATCGCGCTGAGTTTCGACCCCGCCCATGCCGAAGCGTCCCTGACCTATGAAAAATCCATGCGCGAACGGAACCGCTTGCTGAAAGAGCAAGTGCGCGACGCTCATTGGTATGCGGCGCTTGAGGGGCAGATGGCCGAGACCGGTCACCGCATCCATGCCACGCGATTGGCGGCGTTGGATCACCTGCGCGCGGCGCAGGAGCAGGCGGAGACCGCTTTCCCGTCGGCCGATCTGGAATTGGTGCAAACCGAAGGTGCGATGCCTGAAACGGCCGAGGATCTGCGTGAAGCGCTGAACGAAAGCCGATTTCGGGATCTGTCGGCGGGGCGTACACTGGTCGGGCCGCACCGGTCGGATCTGTACGGCGTGTTCGCGGCCAAAGGGGTTCCGGCCAAGGATTGCTCGACCGGAGAGCAGAAGGCGTTGCTCGTGTCCCTGATCCTGTCCAACGCGCGGGCGCTGGCGGGTATGGTTGGCGCGCCTCCGATTGTGTTGCTGGATGAGGTGGCCGCGCACTTGGATGCCGAGCGGCGGGCCGCGTTATATGACGAAATCTGTGCGCTGGGCGCTCAGGCCTGGATGACAGGAACCGGGCCTGAACTGTTTGCTGAATTGGGGGACCGAGCCCAGACGCTGATCGTTACCGAAGGCGATGAGAGCTCGGTCGTGACAGCTTAGGCGGGTTCGTTGACTTTACGCTCCCACAAGAAGCCCCGCATGACCTCATCGACCGGCGTTTTGGCCATGTGATTGACGTAGTTCGACATGGTTTTCTGTGCCAGTCCCAGAACCACATCCAAAACCGCGCGATGCGAATAACCTGCGCCAAAGAAGGCCTGCAGCTGCTCTTCGGTTGGGTTGCCGCGGGTGTCCATCACTTGCAGGGTGAAGGTGCGCAGCGCTTCCAACTTGGCCGAGGGCAGCGGCGTTTCGTTACGCAGCGCCTCTGTGATCTCGTCCGATACCTTCATCATTTTGGCGATACCGGTGTGCGCAGGGACACAGTAATGACACTCGTTTTCCACGTTGATCGTCTGCCAGACGACGGTTTTTTCGTCATTGTCAAAGTCGGTTTGCAGGAACAGGCCGTGCAGGACCTGATAACCCTCCAGATGTTGCGGGCTTTCGGCCATGGCCTTGTGCAGGCCGGGCAAGCGGCCAATGGCGGCCTGCGATTTCTCCAGCAACGGTTTTGAACCTTCAGGGGCGGATTCGAGGTCGTGAGACGGGAAGTTGGCCATGTCGGAACTCCTTTTTCTGGCGCGATGAAACAGAAATAGGGTTTCTTGAGTGATCGCTCAAGTATATATTTGAGTGACCGTTCAAGAATTGGTGAAACGATGCCCCGCAAACCTTCATACGACCGTGATGCTCTGATCTCACAGGCGCGTGACATTTTCTGGCGTCACGGTTGGGCAGGGACGTCACTGAAAGATCTTGAGCGGGAATTGAAGCTGAAGCCCGGAAGCTTTTATGCGGCGTTTGGGTCAAAGGACGCGCTCTACGCGTTGGCGTTGGAGCGTTACGCACAGGACGGGGTGGCCAATATGACGGCACTGGCAGAAAAGTTGGGTCCTTTGGGGGCATTGAAGGCCCAGCCGAGTCTGGTCGTCGCGGCATCAGAACTGCCGACCAAGGCCTGTATGCTTGCCAAGACCTATGCCGAATTGCAGGCAAAAAATCATGATCTGGCTGCCCAGGCGCGTAGCCATATGGTCAGGATGAAGGCCTGTTTTGCCGACTTGTTCCGCCGCGCCCAGAAGGCAGGGGAAATCGGTCCGGATCATGATCCGGATCGCCTTGCAGCCCGCTATCAATCAGACCTTCTTGGCCTTCGATTGTCGGCGGAACGTGACGATGTGAACGCGGTAGAAATCGCAGCGGATATCGCCTCCGATCTGGATCGGCTGTGAACTGCTAACAACTCCAATCAGAACCACAAAACCTTGGGGGAGCGCGTGACATTCCCCACCAGAAAACGTATAAGTTACCAAAATAATATAGGTACTAACGGCATGTCCGAAGACGCACAGGCACCACAAGAATATGGCGCTGATTCCATCAAAGTTCTCAAAGGTTTAGAGGCAGTCCGCAAACGTCCGGGTATGTATATCGGCGACACGGACGATGGCTCGGGTCTGCACCATATGGTCTATGAGGTCGTTGATAACGGAATTGACGAAGCACTGGCCGGGCATGCCGACCATGTGACGGTTAAAATCCATGCCGATTCCAGCGTCTCGGTCAGCGATAACGGGCGCGGGATTCCGGTTGATATTCACCCCGAAGAGGGTGTCTCGGCCGCCGAGGTCATCATGACCCAGCTGCACGCTGGCGGGAAATTCGACAGCAACTCTTACAAAGTGTCGGGCGGTCTGCACGGTGTGGGTGTTTCGGTGGTAAACGCGCTGTCGGATTGGCTGGAACTGCGCATCTGGCGCGCGGGCAAGGAACATGTCGCGCGCTTTGAGGGCGGCGAGACAGCCGAACATTTGAAAGTCGTTGGTGAGTGTGGTGATCGGACGGGGACCGAGGTGCGTTTTCTGGCCTCGACAGATACGTTCTCGAATCTGGAATACTCGTTCGAAACGCTGGAAAAACGACTGCGCGAGCTCGCCTTCCTGAACTCGGGCGTGCGCATCATCCTGATCGATGAACGTCCGGCAGAACGGCTGGAAACCGAGCTGTTCTATGAAGGCGGCGTCAAGGAATTCGTCAAATACCTCGACCGCTCCAAGACGCCTGCGATGCCCGAGCCGATCTATATCAAGGGCGAGCGCGACGATATCGGCGTCGAGATCGCGATGTGGTGGAATGACAGCTACCATGAGACGGTGCTGCCCTTCACCAACAACATCCCGCAGCGCGATGGCGGGACGCACGTTGCGGGTTTCCGGGGCGCTCTGACCCGGACGATCAATAACTATGCCCAATCCAGCGGAATCGCGAAGAAGGAAAAGGTCAGTTTCACCGGCGATGATGCGCGAGAAGGTCTGACCTGCGTGTTGTCGGTCAAGGTACCCGACCCGAAATTCTCGTCTCAGACCAAGGACAAGCTGGTCAGCTCCGAGGTGCGTCCGGCAGTCGAAGGTCTGATGAACGAAAAACTGGCCGAGTGGTTTGAAGAAAATCCCAATGAAGCCAAAGGGATCGTCGGTAAGATCATCGAGGCAGCGCTGGCGCGTGAGGCTGCTCGTAAGGCCCGCGAACTGACACGCCGCAAGACGGCGATGGATGTGAACTATCTGGCCGGGAAGCTGAAAGATTGTTCCGAGAAAGACCCGTCCAAAACCGAAGTCTTCCTGGTCGAGGGGGACTCGGCTGGTGGGTCGGCCCAAACAGGTCGGGACCGGTTGACCCAGGCCGTTCTGCCCCTGCGCGGTAAAATCCTGAACGTTGAACGGGCGCGATTTGACCGGATGCTGTCGAGCCAGGAGATCGGCAACCTCGTGATGGCGCTAGGCACCGGTATTGGGCGCGATGAGTTCAACATCGAAAAGCTGCGCTACCACAAGATCGTTATCATGACCGATGCGGACGTGGACGGCGCACACATCCGGACGCTACTGCTGACCTTCTTCTACCGGCAGATGCCGGAGCTGATCGAGGGTGGATATCTCTACATCGCGCAGCCGCCGCTATATAAGGTTTCGCGCGGCAAATCAGAGGTTTACCTAAAAGATCAGGCCGCTCTGGATGATTATCTGATCAATCAGGGCGTTGAAGGGGCCGTGCTGAAACTGGGTTCGGGCGAAGAGATCATTGGTCAGGATCTGACCCGTGTGGTCGACGAAGCGCGCCAATTGAAGCGTGTTTTGGACGCCTTCCCGACCCATTACCCGCGTCACATTCTGGAGCAGGCCGCAGTGGCAGGGGCCTTTGTACCCGGCGCGGTAGATGCCGACCTGCAAGGCGTGGCCGATAAGGTCGCAGCCCGTCTCGACTTGATCGCGCTGGAATATGAGCGCGGCTGGCAGGGCCGGATCACGCAGGATCACGGTATCCGTCTGGCCCGCATCCTGCGCGGTGTGGAAGAGGTGCGCACGCTGGACGGCCCGATGCTGCGTTCGGGCGAGGCCCGGAAAACCGGCAGTTTCACCCAAAGCCTGCAAGAGGTCTACAACACACCTGCAACGCTGGTTCGCCGCGACCGGTCGCAGGTCATCCACGGCCCGCTGGATCTGTTGCGCGCCATTTTGGAAGAGGGCGAAAAAGGTCTTTCCCTGCAACGCTACAAAGGTCTGGGCGAGATGAATCCTGATCAGCTTTGGGAAACCACGCTGGACCCGGACGCCCGCACGCTATTGCAAGTGCGCGTGGATGATATGGTCGAGGCCGACGACCTGTTCACCAAACTGATGGGCGATGTTGTCGAGCCGCGCCGAGAGTTTATCCAGCAAAACGCGCTGAGCGTCGAGAACCTGGATTTCTAAGTTATTGTAGGTGCGCCCATAGCTTTGCATTTCGCCTAAAGATTTGCATCTTTGGCCCAAAACCTTGGGCGCAGTAACTCTCAATTGTTTCTGGACCTCGGATCTCCTTATCTAAAGGCCCAAATCTTGGCCGACTCCACGCCAACTTCGTAGTTCTTGTAAAGGTTTTCCGAAGCTGCTTCCCAGCCCGAAGTAGACATTCAATACTGAACTTTTTTGAACCTGCTAGAGTGGAAAAAGGGGCGAAGCCGCTCATGCGGCAGGGCCAAACATGACCACCCTGTTTCGTCGATCAGAGTGACTTTCATTTGGGAATCTGCGCGCCTGCCTGACGACTAAGGGTTCCTCGAATAGTTCTACCCGAGCGAGTGACGATGAATACCCATTGAATTCAGCACTAGGGATGGGTTGGACGGGTAACACACGTGTAAACGGAAATACTGGTCATGATTTTTCGCAGGCGCACCAGTTAAATTCGCTTGTTGAACGCATACATCTCTAAAGAGAGTACGAATGGGTCGAAAGTGCAAATAACTGCAATTGAACACGTTTAGCGTGTGGCCTATGTTGGCTCAGCTGAACAAGGCGACGAAGTCCGCCTTTCTGGCGGACCTAATATTGTATGATTAATCAAATACTGAGAGTCACCTAGTATGACGCAAACCTCGAAAGACGCTGACAAACCGCACAAGCCCGTTGGCATTTTTTGGGGATACTTGTTGGTGGCCGTATCTACGGCTGTTGCGGTGATCGCAATTCTCTTTGTATTTGCAACCCACATTGTCGATTTTTCGTTCGTATCTGACGCGACATGCAGGGTGGTTTCTGAGACACGTTTCTATGATCGATTCACGTATTGCTTTTATGGCAGTGATTGGGATGAAGAGACATATTTGGGCGCAGTCAGCGGATTCTATTCGACTTTGGTAGCTGTGCTCGTTGCAGTTCAAGCATTGATATCGTGGCTCGCGTTTACAGTCATTCGAAGCTCAAACAAACAAGCTATTTCAGAGGAAGTCGAAAAAGAAATTCCGTATTTCTTCAGAACGAAGGATGCAGACCCCATCATTCAAGACGCCCTGAATGCAATTTCGTATGAGGCTGCGAAGACCGCACTGCAAGATATTGTTAAAGACGATACTAAGGCCACCGAAGAATTGCAAAGGCAGGTATACGAAAAGTTGGTGCCTGGCTTTGATGGCCTGCGGGGAGACGTTGAGCAACTACAGGCTCAATTTGAACGATACCTTGAAGGTGATGACGCAGATCAGGATAACGGAAAGATTTACGAATGAGAAAAGCTCCGAAAAGGCCGATCAATAGACCTGTTCCCTCCCTGCCTGATCTTGAGGTTGACGCGCTCGACACTACTGAGCGCGTGATACAATATTGCATTCGCCACAATCTGATTGACGGGGTGGAGCTTGATATTGAGCGGCTCATAGAGGCAAACCCCTATTTGTCGCTCAAGAAAAAACCTCTACCAGACGGAATTGATGCTTACATCAAGGAAACTACGCCAAACCACTTTGAGATTGGCGTAAACTCAAAACACAGCCGTACACGGCAGCGTTTTTCGATGGCTCATGAATTTGCTCACTACCAATTGCATCGAGAGAATTTGAACGGGTTGGAGCAAGGCGAACGAATCCTTCACCGGTCAGATGAGCGAAACCACTTAGAGTATCAAGCGAACTCATTCGCGGCTGCCTTGCTCATGCCAGAAGACCATTTCCGGGAGGAGGTGCGTAGAACTCAAGGCGATGTTTCGGAACTTGCTAAACGTTTCGGAGTTTCTCCACTGGCACTGCGGTATCGGGCGAAGAACCTCGGCATGAAAGGGCACGGAGTTTAATTTGGACGAGAACTATTTCCTTCTTTTCAAAACTGCCGATGCCGAAAAAAGAGCGTGGCGGAACCTGAATAGCCAGCGCCGTTCAGTTGTCACCCCGATTGTGGAACTTTCCCGAGGAAAAAAGAAGAGAAACGCCGGAAAGGACAAAGCCGGGAAACCGCTCACGGCCGAGCAACTGTTATCAACATTCGGCGTATACGGTTTCGAGCGTAATTGGCAGTCATCTCTTGAGGCGATGAGAGACTGCGACTGGTTCTTTCTTGATCTCACCCGCGAACCTAGCTTGAGCTGTGCAGAGATCGAGGCACTTGGGAACTCAGCCAACGGATACGAAAAATGGACAAGGTTTGTTTTTGATCGTCGGAAAGAAGGACTAAAGTTAAAACCAACACTCCTCGTGAACCCCGCTGAAGACGACGATGAGGCAAAATATGTGTCCGACCTTAAGGCTCAGTTCTCGGCGTTCTCCAAGGGTTTCAAAGAGATTGCGTATCGCGTTGCGGTTACCGAGGATGATGAGTTTCTGTTCGACCTGCTCTCGCTAAAGCCTGAGATAGATGCTTTTCGAAATGAAGGGGGGCGCTTTTTCATTATTCTGGACCATGAATACGTTCGTCCCGGCAACGGTTTGGTTCATGCCAAGCGCACAGCACAAGTCATTAGTTCTATCTACGCAGAACTAGGAGATGTAGAGGTCGTCGTGCTGGCAACGTCATTTCCGAAATCGGTGACTGATGTTGGGGATGAGGAACACGACATTTTTCGTGTCGAAGAAATTTACCTCTATGAAGAAGTCAAGAAAACCCACACTGGCGTGAAGTATGGGGATTACGGGTCTATTAACCCAATTCGAAACGATGAGATTATTATCACGCAAGGCTGGCGTCCAAGGATTGACTTTGTTTCTCGGCACGATGGGATGCACACATATTATTTTCGCGAGAAGAGAAAGGTTGTCGGTACGAAAGAAGTTGTGGTGAAGGGGGAAAAGAAGACCAAGAACGTCTTGGCTCCTTACTCAGTACACTACCAATCAGTCGCTACAAAAGTCATGGGATTGGCGCCATACTACCAGACAGTGACTGCAAGTTGGGGCAACGATGAGATTATTGCCGCAGCTGGAGGCGCGGTTGGAAGTAATTCTCCTTCTCATTGGATTTCAGTTCGGATGGAAATCCACATCTCTCAGGTGCTGAAGTATTTCGGCTGTGATCCAATTTAGGTGAACAGTCGGGAACTACGGCGTAGAAGAAGTAGGTCTTCGGCGGCAATTTGGGCGTCGGTCTCTGAAAAGAAAGCAGCAGAGCTTTCTGCGAACCTTTCTTCCAGTTCCGAACGGAACATGTTTCTTAGTGCTGTTATGTTCAACCGCTTGGCTGCCTCGGTACGAACTTCAGTCACACCTTTGCGCCGCTGTGAGGCAGGCAAAGCACTTAGCAGTCGCGCTTTAGTAGTCCCGCTTGCCAAATGGAACTTCGAAAGCTGTTTGTTAATGGTCGGCTTTCGCACGTGGTTCACTGTCTGTCCATCAAACACCATTAACCCAGCTTTCCTGGGGGCTATCTCCCGCACGCTGGGCAGCAATCTGTGTGTTGTAACCACGGTTACAAAATCGAAGGTTTTCGAATACTCGGCTAATTGTCCCGGCAACCTCGAAGTGTTGTCATAGTCAGATTTTATTTCAAAAGCATGGCTGTACTCATCCAGTTTTAGTAAGTCGGCTCTTCGATTTTCAAAACCGTATACGGCTTCCGCTGCGAGTATGCTGTTCTTAGATCTAGCGTCGGCTACCAAACGGCGCACCAAGGCAGTCCGAATTTGGACTTCGGTGGCGTAGGAATCCTGTGCGAGGTCAAGATTGTCTTTCATGCTTTCTCTATGGCTCATGCCGGCAAAATATGTGGTGGAACAAATAGAGTACAAAGCAGTTGGGATCAATCTTGGATTTGTTCATCACTCACCCCTTGTTTGTCTGCAACTAAAAAGGTGTACAAGAAATGCCCAAGCAACTTGCCTGACACCCATTGCCAACATTAGCGCTTACAACGGTCGCATGCGAGTAAAGCAGGAATGGCAGCTCTTAGCCGTCCGCGAAAATTCAAAAAAATCTGCTTCTTGCTCATCGCTGATCTTGGCGCAGCTGCTTCACATGACCAGTTCCTATTTTGGTATTTCTCTGAGTTATGAAAATCTCCAGCGTTTGTTTGAGTGTCAAACCATAGATGCCTTATTTTGCAAGTTGCAGATCACCCGGCGTTAGCGAACGTTTTTCCGGCAGTGTCCCAAACTTAATACCCTCGATTTCTAGCTTGTCGCGTATCGCAACCAGTTCGTCTAACTTGTACTCAGATTTCTCGGGAACAATATAAAGAACTTCGGGAACCTTCCTTAAAAGAAGCGCTGCTCTAGCCAGTTGGTCGATCAAATACCCTGGATCAATCCTATTGCGAGGCCCTCGTATTTCAATCGCAGCAAAAGGTTGCGAACCCTCGTAAACGATTAAATCTGTGGCGAGAGGCTCGAATGTACGGCCTTCACGGACAGTCAGAGTTTTTCTTGTATCAAAGACATCGTTTGCGTTCTGCTTTATTAGCTTCTTGGCATTTGACGCGAAATCTCGCGCTCTTTTCTGGCCGCCGAAGCCGCCCCTCGCTACGACAACTGCCGGCTTTTCCGCTAATCGGGCTTGATCAAGAATAGCTTTGGTTTCGGCCTGTGATAGCTCGCCTGAAAGAACTGCATCTGCAATCTCGTGGGCTTTCTTCGGGTCATACCGATCAATCCTTGAAAGCATTATCACTTGCATCATCGCCAGCCAGTCGGGCTTTGAATCAAAAAGATCAGGCCGGTTACTTTTCAACCATTTTGCCGCAGACATTGGATTGCGAAGGCTCGCAGGCTTTGTGCCTCTGATCTCGGCTACACTTTGAAGCGCGTCGTCAGGAAACTCGAAACCATATGTCTCGCTTTCTTGAACGACGTGGTTGAGCCAGGCTCCGAGGGCAATCCAGTTTTCGGTTTTGGCCAAATCTTGAAATTCGTCTTCAGTCATCATCAGTCGCAATCATTTTATTCGCATTGAGCCCATTGCCAATGCGAATGGATGCATGTATAGAGCCCATATGAGGATAGATCGACACGCACCCCCGACGGCCCGACGCGTTCACAAGCGCGGAATGAAAAAACGCGCTGGCAAAATGTCTGGTGTCAAGTTCCCAGGCGTCATTCAGCTCGAAAGCCAAATGGAAGCAGCACTGGTTCGTTGCATGCAGGTCGACCCTCGTGTGGTCTCGCTTAAGCCACAGCCTTGCACAATCGATATGGGAACCGGAAGAGCATTTGCAAACAAAGAAGCGGCGCTAGAGGCCTATGAAGGGCGGAGGTACAAACCACGGCTCTACACACCGGACCTAGAGGTTAAACTTTTCGACGGGCGGGTGTTCTATTTAGACGCCAAGCACAGCGCTCACATAGATAAGAAACCCGAATACCTAGTCTATCCTTCACTTCTTGCCGAAGTCGGAATCTCCTTGGTCATTGTAACCGAAGACTTGTTGCAAGGGCCGGTTGATCGAAATGCTTGGCTATTATTGCAAGGACAAGCCGAAGAGACCGCCCCTCAACTTGCAAGCAGAATGGTTAGCCTCAAACAGCAACGTGTGACGTTCAAAGAACTAAGAGAGAATACTGGTATCCCCCAAGCGAAGATCCTTCGTCTTATTCTTGATGGCTACCTTGTGTTCGATTTTTCACGTGAAGCTCTTGGGCCATCCACGCACCTTAATACTGCGAACCGCGACCGAAGACATCTGGAGGTAATCGAGTTTTGAAGCAGATCCTCAAAAAGCGGCACCAGAGCACCATTCAATTTAACGGTGAAACCTATGCGGTTGATGGAGCGATAGCCGGGCGAGATGCATATCAGCTCTCGAACTCGCAAGGTGAAACTTTTGAGATATCTGGGCAAGAATATCGGGACCATGTGCACAACGGGCTGGTGCAGCGTGGAGGTTTCGACAAACTGCCTCGCAATGTAACCGCTAACGATGCACGTGTAGCTCAGCTCAGACTACGCATTGTGGAAAAGGCACTAAAGCTTGGTGAGGAAGGCGTTCAATGGGGAAAACGCATCCCGATACTCGAACGCGAGTTCGCAGAAGAACCCACCTTTAAAATCAAGGGCAATCGTTTTCCGAAGCAATCGACGGTTCAGAATTGGGTAAAATTGTATCGATGTGGCGGGCCGGACGCACTCTTGCCCAAGCACAGTAACTCAGGAAATCGCACGCCAAGGTACGACAGTGTTTTCCACGAGATAGTGCTCGATCTCTTGGAAATGCAATATACATCGTCGGACAGACAAAATCTGACAAGCTTATCCATCAATGCACACGATCAATACCAGGTCGTCTGCCATGAGCATGGCATAGAGCCGGGTTGCTGCGGACGTAAGGCAGTCGAAGCGATTGTAAAAACAGTCCCACATCTTGACATTCTAAAGTGGCAATTGGGCAGTAACGAAGCTCGCCAGCACATGCGAGTGGCCCAAAAATTCTGTCACGTAGAAGCACCTTATGACCGAATAGAGTTGGACTGCACAAAGGCTGACATAATTCTGGTGGACGATAACGGAAAGGTAATTGGGCGCCCGTGGATTTGTGCGGCCATTGACTGCGCAACTAGCTGGATTGTTGCGTTACAGGTTTTCTTACCAGAACCGTCATCAGAGCATGTGGCTAAGGCGCTTAAGGAGATGATCAGCTATCCCGAAGACGACTTTTTCGAGCAGCACGATATTAAAAACAGGAAAAGAATTGCAGCCATACCGAAAATGGTCGTCATGGATCAGGGTTCGGAAAATGTGGGCGAACCTATCGATGCGTTTATCGCTGTTTCCGGTGTCCATGGTCATTGGGCGGGCCCTAAAAAACCACAAGAAAAACCATTTGCTGAAAACATGTTCTTGCCAGTACGAAACAAGGTCAGTCAGCTTCCAGGAGCCACTAAGTCAAAAGCTTATCCTGACAGGAAACGAACACAAAAAGCGATGGAAGAAGCCTGCCTGACGTTGAGTGAATTCAACTCGATCATGCAGCGCTGGCGCTATGATGAATATGGAAGAACTCCAAGACGAAGAGTTCAGGACATCTACAAAAGAGGGGAAACACCAAGCGCCGCTTGGGACAGGTTGGCCAAAGAACACATTGTGCCTGAACCACCGTCTTTGGACGAGCATCAAGCGGCGTTGATGATCCGATCAGTAACTCGGACCTTGTGGCACTACGGCATCGAATTCGAGACTATGAACTATCACTCTGAGGACTTGGCAAGTCTTTATCGCCGAATTGGTCCAAATCAACGCGTCGAAATTCGCTACGCTCCCCTTGATGCAAGGGAAATTTTGGTGGTCGATCCGCACACAGGCGAGTTGGTGCGCGCGTTCAATAAAGCAAAAGACTTGGCAGCACTTTCTTATAGTGAGCTGAGAGAATGCCGACCGCCTAAGCCGAAACACAACGGGCCAATGAAAACGGCTGCGGAGCTCCATGCAGAGGTCGAAAAGCGTAGGGCATACAAGCAAGGCCCCAAGACAAAGATGCAAAAAAATCGCGCTGCGGCAATCGACAAGCTACGGGCTGCTGAAATGAAGAACAGAAGTTTAAGGGACCCACAACTAATTGACCAAATACGTTCAGCAGTTGGTCCCAACAAGCTTGCGGTTACGAGATCAAGGAACTTGCCAAGGGTCGAAAGAAAAGATGCTGGACCAAACAACTAGTGGAGCTCTGCAAGGTGCATTCATTCGACATAGCCGTCACGAATGGGCTGTCTCGGAGATAAAACGTCTTTTGAACATTGCTGCAACCGAGGGTGGACGGATCATACCAATCTTGGGGCCGACGAGATGTGGAAAGACAGAGCTGACAAAGGACTTGAAGGCACAAGTTGAAAATGACCGCCACGGCCCAAGTGCTATTCTGGTATCTTCAGATGTCATTCTGGGTCGACTTCCGCCACGGCCTTCCGAGCGGGATTATTACGGTTCCTGCTTGCGAAGCATGGGCTTTGATTTCTTAGAACGAGAGCGACCTGCCCAAATTCGAGAACGTCTCTTTCGGCTCGTGGTTGAGCACGGCATTCAGACAATTATTATCGACGAAGTGAACCATTGCGCCGAAACTCTGACTAGGCACTCGCGTCGACAAGCCGCTGATCACTTCAAGACCATTGTTGATGAAACCTCGGTCACTCTGATTTTGGCTGGGTTGCCAATGTTCGAAGCAGTTATGGACAGCAACGAGCAGTTTGCGGGGCGCTGTTTGAACACCATTCGAATGAACCCCTATTGGTGGAGCGTTGAAGCTGATCGTATCGCGTTCTGCGATGCAATCTTTGCTGCCTTCGATTGTCTTGAGAAGTCCGGCATCCTTTTGGAGTTTGACCAAGATGATATGGTGCGGCGATTGTACGGAGCTTCCGGCGGGCGTGTGCCGGTGGCGTTGGAAGTGCTGCGCGCGCCCCTTGCGTTGGGTGACCAAAATTTACCATACAGCACCAAAACGATTGCCAGGGCAGCGACGGATTCAGGTCTGGAGCGAGATCCGTATCAGTCGTTTTTTCTAGAAGAACCACCATCGGATACTGAGTTGATCAGGTCATACATCAGAGTCATGGCAGATGCTGGTCTCGAAGTAGAGCCTATGACGTCGCATGAGCTTGCGATTATGCGAGGTGTATGAGGTGCCGGGTTTGTTTTCAGTACCACCAATGAAAGGCGAGAGCCTTATCGGATACTTGCGCCGCGTAGCCCACGTAAATGGATACAGAGATGTCTCTGAATTTTTGACACGGTTCCGGCGGAAGTATGGGCGAATTCTAGTCGAGAACATCGAGCAATTAGAGCAGGAGATGGGCTTAGAAAATGGTTTGTTGGTTGCTATTTCCCCTTCTGTCAACCCTGAGTCACCCAGCTTAAACTGGCGCTTCGAGCGGCATCATAGCGATCCGATTTGCCCTTCATGTCTTGCCGATGGCCTACCCTTTCAACAAACTTGGCGTCACTACTTGGTGACTGCCTGTCACCATCACAAAACACGACTTCAAGATGTTTGTCCTGTCTGCAAGGCGACACTGCGTCCGACGTCCGGCGGCTTTGATAAATGCGGTTGTGGTTTTAGCTACTCCAATTTCCCGCGGGTGGCAGCAAAGGATCACGAAGTGATCATCTCCGCCTTGATTGCGGGAGATTCAACAGTTGGTGAGCGGTTTCTTGACCTTGCAGGAGGGCGTCAGATCCCAACAGACATTGGCGTTTTTATTAACTTCCTTGCGAGTGGTTTCACTCAGAACCGCACGGGCAAATCTGGGAAAACACAAACACCCAAAAGCGTCGCAGATTCGTTGGAACTAGTTGAGCCGTTGGCAACTGTATTTGAACATTGGCCAAATGGGTTCGAAGAACACGTTCGAGGGTTGATACTGGCAGGAAATTCAGAATCCAACTCTGTGCCGTCCATGCTCGGAAGCTGGTATCAAAGACTGATGAAGTTCGAAGATGATGCGTATCAGCCTTTCAGAGATGCAGTGTCGCGTGCTGCTTCAACCGAGTTCAAGGGAACCTACCTGGGAAAGCTAACGCCGTTGCAAGCTCGGGAATGGGTCTCGGCTAAACAAGCGGCCAAGGAACTGGGAATTTCTGCACAGCGCTTGGTGGCTGAGGTTCAGTCAGGTCAAATTGCCGGAAAGCAAGCCCGTAGCGGGTATGGGCACCGGCATACGATGATTCCACGCTTCGAAATTTCGAACATCTATCTGGATAGGAAGCGGTATTGGGATGGGTTGCAGGCCAGAGACTACCTTGGTGTTACAAGAAAGCAATTTGATCTGCTTCGCGCGTCAGAATTGATCCACGAGGTTGCTGCTGAATACCGTCCTCCACTTGTTGATGGTTGCATTGACAGTGAAAGCCTAAAAGAACTCACAACAAACATTCGAAACTGCACTCAAGTTCAAGCGGGAGAAACTATACCGTTCAATCAGCTCAACCTGAGGCGCACAACTGATCGAGCTGCTTTGATGCATGTTCTTCAGAAAATCTCCACAGGCGTTATCAAACCTGTTGTTGCGGAAGAAAACATGCAACTTGGAGAGTTTCATTTTTCAGTTTCCGACATCGACCGCGAACTGGGGACGCAGCGGTTATCAAAAGACTGGACCGCAAATGATGTCGCGAAGTTAACGGGCTGGAAGGCCCAGGCTGTAACTCACTGGTGCAAGCTGGGTCTGCTCG
The DNA here is from genome assembly GCF_040329455.1 of Ruegeria sp. SCP11. Classification (NCBI taxonomy): domain Bacteria; kingdom Pseudomonadati; phylum Pseudomonadota; class Alphaproteobacteria; order Rhodobacterales; family Roseobacteraceae; genus Ruegeria; species Ruegeria sp. SCP11. The sequence continues at coordinate 134,306 of NZ_JBDZYG010000009.1, forward strand.
GATCACGCAAAGTTCCGCATGGCCCAAGCGAGTCTTTCTTGGTTAGACCTCAGCAGCTTGCGATCTTTCAAAGCGAGTACATGCCCGTAGCTACACTGGCTAGGTCAAGAGGAACTACGTCCCGAAAGCTCCTGTCTGATTTTGAGAGCAAAGGGATTGAGACCCATGGTGCGCAAATTGAAGGTACGACTACGCGAGGTCACTTAGTAAAACTAAGTGACCTGGCTTCGCTGCTGTCTGAGGCCGCCTAGTGCTCGCCTGCACCATCCGAAAAGAACACCACTGAAATGCGCTGTCCAATTGCGGGTTCGTGGTCGCGTGAAACCTGCTCAGCTTCCTCGATGACCCGGACCATCTTTTCATGGATCTCAGCGGATGCCTGATGATCGCTTTCGAGCTTTTCCAGGATAACCTGAAGCGCGATGTACCCCTTGGGAAGATCCTCATAGGCGAAGCTGTCACGCACTTCGTGTTTCGCTTGTTCCCAGAAGGGATCAAGCTCACGGCTCCACGCCTCGCACACCATTTCCACGGCAGGCAGTGACAGATGGCCAAACCACTCTTGATCACTGAGTTCGACACCACCTTTGCGTCCCATGAACTCGGCGCAAGCTTTCATAAGGCTCTCAACGCGAGCGGGGCGCAAGTCCCACTCGGTCAGCTTGCCGATCTGCTCTGAAATCGTCTCTAGCGCTTCGGAGAGATCTTCCAGAGACATGTGGGCGTGCTCCATGCCAAGGCTTCTGGTCCGTTCGTATGCAGTCTCCAGCGATTGGACGCAGGCTAGCTGGTCGCGTTCCAATATAAGGCCTGGCGTAGTATCCTTAAGAAGCAGCAGGCGAGGCGGAAAGAAGCTATTGCTCTTGCTAAGTCCTTTGAGATGTAGCGCCGTGAATTTCTCACGGGCCGATAGGAGCGCCAACTCGGCGCCCCAGGTGCCTTGGATTTTGGCCTTGTCGATGAGTTTGTAGCGGTCTTCGGGGATCGTTTGCTTGGTGCGTTCCAGTACGTCGTGAAAGTTATTGTCGCGAAGCCGCCGTGGGGATCGCAGATATTCAACAACACTACCGAGGATCAGTTCTGCATCTTCGGTGCTTTCTTCTAAGACGGCGTCGAGTAGCTCTTCCCCAGCCAAAGTTTTATAGTTCTCTATGCGCTGGGCGATTTTTTCGTCAGATGCAAACTGACCTACTGGCACATCAATAAGGTGGTAATTGACGACCCCGAACTCACTATCGATCCTGTCGATCCTACCCAGACCTTGGATGAGCTCTTTCAGGTTCGAGGTCAGGCCAAGCAACACCAGCGTGTCTGACGACTGAAGGTTGATACCTTCAGCCATCTTGTAAGTCAGAAAAACCGAGGCAGATCCTTTTGGTTCGTTCTTTCCTCCAGGTCGGAAGTAAGACTCAACGGACTTGCCCTGTGTGATACGCTTGAAGCTGTCGGGGCCACCTCCAAAGATCGCCTTCACGGCGCGATCTTCACCCTTGGTTTGGTTTCCCACGACATAGTTGGTGTGGTGGCCTCTGCGCGACAGTGCTTCTGCAAAAATCTCGAGTGTGTCCGTCCGTTCTGCGAGAAAGACGACCCTATCTTTTTCATTTTGTATTCTCAGGCACGCCTCATACCGCTTTTCATCAAGCTCCTTGAGAGCACTGAGACCCAGTTTTTGGTTTAGAGCGTCGCATTTCTTTGTGGGTTCAGGCGCTTCTATTCCCAATGCTGCGAACATGTCGGACTGGTCGCGGTGGGATACCTTTTTCTTCGATTTCCCACCACGCTCGAAGTCGCGAAGCGATTTGCCGATTGCTCCATGAGACATCTCCCAATTGGCCTGGGCGGAGCTCACGCGCAGAATGTTCAAAAGGTTGCGGATGTAGAGTTGGTCTTGCGTGCTTTGTTGCGTGCTGACGTGCCCGAACCGGCTTTTTTCGACAGCGGTCACCCTACCGCCAGGCGCAAGTTCTTTGCAGAGTGCCACAATCTCATCCAGGCGCGTTTGCTGAGGCTTTGTCACCTTAAGTTTCTTCGGGCGCCCGTGGTTTTCAAGTTTCGGGTAACTGTGCTTCTTGGGATCTTCGTCCTCGCCAATGCATCGCCTTTGTCTGCGTGTCAGAAACGGCGAAACAAGTTGAGCGAGTTCGGTGCGAGCCTCTCGCGTGAGCGTCGTGTCAGGTTCTGACAAAACGGCCAGTTGTGTATCCTGGTTGAAGATATCCTTGGGAACGTGGGTTTCGCGCTCGAACAACTCACCCATGGCCTGAATGAAGGTTGGGGTCATGAAAATGGACGCCCGCTTCTCCTGCATATGGGTCAACCAGTCGACATCCCGGTTCCCGAGCAGCGTTGCCGACAGACAGACATTCCAGCTTGGCGGGGCAAGTTCGATGGCTGAGGCCATTTGAGATGCTTGTTCAAAGCCCGGAGTAACTGTGTGGCTTTCATCGATTATCAGAATGCCAAACTGATCGAGCCTGAGCCCAGATTTTTCTTCATCGCCCGCGCCGCGGAGGTGTTGTTTGGCAAGTTTGCTATTTGCGACAGGTTGGAGCGAGTTTGTCGAGTACTTGCGCCAACTGGGAATAACTTTGGGCGGGGCAATTACAGCTGCATTTTTTCGCGCAACGCCATGGACGGGGGAGCGGGGTACAACTTCCGAGAATGTTTCTGACAATGCTTCAGCCAGGTGACAGCCGATCTCTGTCTTTCCCGAACCGGTTGGCGCTTCTACAAAGGCAATCCCATGGTCATAGACGATGGAACACGCCTCATAGGTCAGCTCCTGTTGATACCCAAACAGCGTATGGCTCGTGATCTCTTTTCGGGCGCCAGTCAGCCAGGGTCCAAACCCCTTTTGCTCCGAGATAGTTCGCGCCATCGCGTCTTCAGCGGTCACCGGTTTGATAAGCTTTTCGAGTATTTCCAGCGCTTCGGTATTCCAATCGACAGACACATCCCAAGCCTGCTCAGCGGCTTCTGTGCGCTCGACCTGAAGTTCATGAGTGCCCGCATCCAGGTCATCGGCATACTCGATGTTTCTGTAGAGCCCTGAGTAGGAAAAATTTGCGGATCCGGCGACGGCACCTTTTGGTGAGCTGACGATTTTTGAGTGTAGCCGCCGATCCCCAGATATCCCCAACTTGCGTTTGGCGAGCTCCGGATCGAAGACACGCAGATCAATTTTCCCGGTTTTGATGGCGTGTTTTGCCAGCACCGCGATGAGATCGTGATCCTCCTCCACTTGAAGCCCGGAGCGCTCCAGCCAGTAGAGTTTCATTTCTTCGGTGACTGGTTTGGGGTTGGTCAGCCTTTTGGTATTCGCTGTGTCGATCCCGAACGATATCCGGATCCGGATATCGCTGTCGTTTTCGGGATCCCTCAGCTCTGGCAATTCCTTCATCAAAATCGACAGCGAAGACAAGAAGTCCTGATACCCGGTGACAATCAGACAATCCCCGGAGGTGATATGGGGTCGATAAAGATTGATGACCGGCCGGTCGATATTGGTGCCGACCTTCGCAACCGGTTCGGCATCAAGCTCGCTTGCGGGCTTTTGTTTTGCTTCGGTGAGCTGCTTTGGCTTGGAACGCAGCCAATCAGGGAGTGAAAACAATGAACAAGACTTGGTTTTAGGACGCTTAGTCTAATAGTGATACTGCGGGCATCGTCCTTCAAGACATCACCGGAAGAAACATTCGTTTTCCTGAAACTGTCGGAAATTCGCATCGTTTTTGCGAGCTTGGTCCCCAATCATTTGTGAGCTGCAATTCCGAGCGACGTGTATGAGATAAGACTTGGGTGAATTGAAGCGATGGGCTGGTGAAGACCAGCCCATCGCATCACACCCTCGCGTTTGAGGCGGTAAGATGGCTTTTTAAATTGCGGAAGAGGTGCTCAAAGTCGTCTGCAATGGCATCCTCCAAGAAGGTATGAGCGCGGGTTTGTTCGACTCTCGCACTCTCGGCCGCAGTTCGGCCAGCCGGCAGCGCTATGAATTTGTTTTCTTCGTCAAAAAAATGGTCGATGTTGATGGGTCTAGTCATGGCAAATCCTAATGTAGAATACCGGGCAACCATCGCAGGCCGAACTTAATCTCACGTATAAGAATTGCGGATTTTGCCCCCGATCCAGAGACTGATTGGGATTTAACATAAGTCGCAATTATACAGCGTTTGCAGTCTCGCGATCCGAAGCGGCAATTCGTTCAGAATGCGGCACATGACCGAATTGAGCCCAAAGTTTCACTAGTCGGTACGCAGTTTTGAGAGGATGGGGCAAGAGACATTCCCGCTGTCGCAGTTGGCTGTGAGTTCGTTTAGCGCTGCTTCCAATCGCTTCAGCTCGTTTATCTTTTCACGCACATTGAAGATATGAAGCTCAGCCAGTTCTTTTACTGATCGGCAATCTTCTCCGCCGCCTTCGGACAGGCTGAGAAGCGTCTTTGTATCGGCTAGTGGAAAGCCCAAATCACGGCATTTTTTCAGGAAACGAAGCCTTCCAACATCGTGCGCGGAGTACATCCGCCGGTTATTCGGTGCCCGTTCTGGTTTGGGCACGATCCCTTCGCGTTCATAGTAGCGGATCGTTTCAATGCCGACACCGCTTTGCCGGGATGCTTCCCCAATCGCAAACATGTGAGTTTTCCCGTCTTGATCCTGTAGCGACTACAGAAGTTAAACGAGAGGCTGACACTTCGACAACTCCAACTAGTCAAGGGAATGAAATGCAAAAGTACCTTAGCGTTAGTTATCTGGGGTCACTGTCAGCGCTCGGCGTCGCGACTTGCTGTGTATTGCCCATGACAATGATGTTGCTGGGACTAGGAGGCAGTTGGCTGGCCATTTTCGGAAAGATCGCGGCGGCAAGCTACTACGTATTGGCGATTTCGACGGCGCTTGTCGCTATATCGTGGCTTATATCTTATCAGCGCGGTTCCCTAACAAAGTTGAAATGGTGGCTTTCGGGGACGACCGCAATCACCGCGTTAGCTTGGGTCGTCGTCTTTAACGAGGCCCGGATCAACGATTACCTGATAATGCAGATGTGAAACAATGACAGAGCAAACTGTAGTGCTTGAAAGCACCCTGACGTGCCCGAAATGCGGTCACAGCGAAACCGAAATAATGCCGACGGATTCTTGCCAGTGGTTCTATGAATGCAAGTCTTGCGCAGCGGTTTTAAAGCCGTTGGAAGGGGACTGTTGTGTCTACTGTTCCTATGCCACGGTGCCTTGCCCGCCGATCCAGAATGGCGATAATTGTTGCGGATGACAAAGTCTGCTTTGGTCCGCAGAGCGGTTATTCGGACGATTTGCTGTGAAAGCACGCTTTGAACCCAAAGTTGCCAGTGGTGCTCAGGGCGCGAAGGTCTACGATGCGCAGAAAGCTGACTTTGCAAAGTCGAGCGGACGGCCCTAGACATTTGGTCAACGTGCGGCCTTATCGAAAATGCGAACGATCCAATCGAGGAAAACTCTGACGCGCGGTGAGAGTTGTCGGTTTTGTGGGTAAAACGCAGCCAGCGGGGTTGGGGATGGCGGCGTATCCGGCAGGACTTCAACAAGACGACCATCTTCCAAATCTTCCAGAAAACGATATTTCGGCGCTTGTCCAATTCCGAACCCGTCTCGGATCAGATGATGCACTGTGTCCGCGTCATTCGCTGTAACCAGCGCTGGCAACGTTACATCCTGAATCTTGTCTCCGACCTTAAACTCCAGCGGCAATGCGGCGCCGGTGCGAGAAGACACAAAACCAACCATCTGATGACCTTTCAGATCGTCTACCGACTTGGGAGTGCCAAACTTGGCCAGATACTCTGGACTCGCACAGGTGATCTCCGGAAGGTCTGTCAGGTGTCGCGTGATCATTCCGCTATCATCAGGAATACCTGCGCGGATGACGCAATCAACGCCCTCGCGCACCAGATCCACAAGGCGCTCTGTCTGACCGAGTTGAAGGGTGATCTTGGGATACTTGGCGAGAAAGTCAGTCAGGTGCGGCAGCAGGAAGACCCGCGTCAGCGTGCCGGGGGCGTCAATGCGAAGTAGACCTGACGGCTCGTGCCCACGCAGTGCACCTTCAGCTTCTTCAATATCAGCTAAAATAGACGCGCATCTTTGGTAATAGGCTTGCCCATCCGGTGTTGGAGCAACATGGCGTGTCGTTCGATCCAGCAGCCGACTACCAAGGTCACGCTCCAGCCTCTGGATGGCTTCACTTGCGGTAGACCGCGGAATGTTCAGATCCGCTGCGGCCTTTGTGAAGCTCCCGCGTTCCAGCACCCGAACAAACAGGCGCATGGTTTCAAGTCTATCGATCATTGTTCACTTTTACCGAATTGTATTTCCAAAACAAGGCTGATTATCTGGTTTGTCTCCGTATCTATCTTCGCTGCAAACAGAAAGGAGACTGACATGGTACACGAACAACGAACGGCAATTGTAACCGGCGCCAGCAAAGGGATTGGTGCAGCCATCGCACTCCGACTGGCTCAGGATGGCCATGCAATCATTGCCAATTATGCAAGTGATGTGGCCGGAGCGAACGAGATTGTAGACGCTATCAAAAAAGCTGGCGGCCAGGCAATCGCAGTTCAGGGCGACATCTCTGATCCATCCTGCATGCCAAGTTTGTTCGATGCGGCTGAACAGGAATTCGGCTCTGTCGATGTTCTGGTCAACAACGCGGGTATAATGCGCCTGAGCGCAGTTGCATCTACTTCCGATGCTGACTTCGAGGCTCACTGCGCCATCAACATTGGCGGTGTCTTTCGCGGCATGCGCGAGGCTGCCAATCGCCTTAACGCAGGCGGAGCGATTGTCAGTCTGTCCTCCAGTGTTGTCGGGCTCTATCAGCCGACCTATGGGGTCTATGCGGCAACAAAAGCTGCGGTGGAAGCGATGACCCATGTGCTGGCCAAAGAACTGGGCTCACGTGACATCACCGTTAATACCGTCGCGCCGGGGCCGGTTGGGACCGACTTGTTCATCAATGGAAAACCCGAAGCATTGATTGAAAACATCAAGAAGATGAACCCGTTTGGCCGGCTCGGAACGCCCGAAGACATCGCTGCTGCTGTTTCGCTTCTGGCCGGACCGGATGGCCGTTGGATCAGTGGTCAATCACTGCGTGCCAATGGCGGTGTCGTCTAAGACACCCCTCTCGGAAAGCTATGCATTTCTGAACAAATGGCGGAAGTGCGGAGATAGCTATCAATCGCACCTAGCGCGAATGGTAGCTATCAGAATTACAATCCGGCAGACGTCCAAGCTGAAATCTGATGCCTATCTACCCTTTTCCTCCTTAATCCTTCGATGAGCTGTAGAGTCCAGCATCAATGTCTGAAATCAGACTTGGCTCTGATGGGGACCAGTTGAGAACCTCTCGGGTCCATGTGCTCGATGCCGGACTGTCTGAAGCAGCCATGAAACTGAACCAATCAAAATAGGCTTGCGCATCGTCGTCGGTTTTGGACGAGACTGGGAGCCCCAGACTGCGACCCAAGGCCTCGGCGATATCCTTGAAAGGCACGCCTTCTTCAGCAACGCCGTGGTAATGAACGCCGCCTTCGTTGCGTTCTAAAGCCAACCGGTAAAGCCTTGCTGCATCCAGGCGATGGACGGCGCACCAGCGATTTTGTCCTTCGTCGATGTAAGCGCCTTCGCCATGTTGCTTCGCGATATCCGCCAGCATCCGGACAAAGCCATGATCACCTGCGCCGTGTACCGAGGGTGCGAGACGCACGGCAGCAATCTTCACACCTTTTTGCGCCATTTCCGCGCCAGCGTGTTCAGTCGCTACGCGGGGGTTTACCATGTCGCCCGTCGGAGCAAGGTCTGTTTCCTTGGACTCGACACCTGGCGTCAGTATCGCTGTGCCGGATGTCGCGAGGAACAGCCGGTCAGAGCCTGCCAACTCATTTCCGATGGCACGGACCACTTCGGCATCATGAGCGCAGTTTTCCGCAAATTTCGAGAAGTCGTGGTTGAAGCCAAGGTGGATCACAGCGTCTGCCTGAGCGGCGCCTGTGCGCAAGCTGTCCAGATCCTCAAGGTCTCCGTGATGTGCCTCAGCACCGGCTTTCTTCAAGGCCTCGGCTGAGGATTCTGAACGAGCCAACCCGATGACCGAATGGTCGTGATCCAATAGTTCGCGGACGACGGCAGATCCGACATAGCCAGTGGCTCCGGTTACAAAAACGCGCATTGATATCTCCTATGACGTGTTGAAACCTGCGCAGCGGCTCAGGATTTTTGTCATTAAATTTACCGGCGAAACTGGCGTTATCAATAAGTGAATATCTCGAATATCTTCGCAATCGTCCCAATCTCTTGGAGGAATGGCTTCAAGCTGATAGAGTTCCGATACATTCCAAATCGGCAGAGATCACGTGGACCCTCTTTCTGACATCCTCTCCATCCTGAAACCTCAGAGCCATCTGGCAGGTCTTCTCGACCTTGGGCATCCCTCTGCGATTGGCTTTCCCGATCAGGCGGGTGCTCTGAAATGCAACGCCATGATTTCTGGTGATGCCTGGATGTCTGTTGAGGGCCGCAAAGAACCCGTTCTGGTTAGGGAAGGCGACTTTTTTATCCTACCGACGGGTCGTCCTTTTGCGATCAAGACCGATCCTTCTCTTGAAGCCGAACCCGTAGAGCAGCTTCTGACAGCGCCACTTTCAAAGGAGCCAGCGGTTATCAACGGTGGCGGGGGCACAATGATTGCAAGCTGCCGCTTTACCGTCTCTCAAGTGCACGCATTCAGGCTCATTTCGATGCTGCCGTCGATTATGGTTATTCCGGCGCAAGAAGAGATCGCCGCCCATCTGGTTCACTCAGTAGGATTGATCCTGGAGGAACTGGCTGATGCTCGACCGGGTAGTGCCTTGGTTGCACAACATCTCTCGCATGTGGTCCTGATCCAGACCCTGCGTCATCATCATGCGGATAAGGATACTCAACTGAGCTGGCTTAAGGCGCTCGCTGACACACGCTTAGCTTTGGCGCTGACTGCAATGCACAGTGATCCCGGCAAGAAATGGACGCTGAGCGAATTGGCTGAAGTTGCAAGTATGTCGAGATCAGTCTTTGCGAGGCGTTTCCAAGAAGCCGCGGGACAAAGTCCCATGGAATACCTTGCTGTTCTTCGAATGATCAAAGCGAGCGACCAGCTCCTGTCATCCCGATGCACCATCGCGACCGTCGCTGATGCCTTCGGATATAAGTCCGAAAACGCGTTCAACACAGCTTTCAAAAGAGTGATGGGGCGCCCACCTCGTCAGTTTGTGAATGAGCGTTCCAAAGGTGGTTCGGACCCTGTTTTGACCGCCGAGGACCTATCCCGAAGCTTCCAGTAGATTTGCCTTTGAGTAGCGCGCGGGCGGGCATCCTACATAGCGGGAAAATGCAGTGCTGAAGGCACTGGACGACCCATAGCCTGTCTGGGCAGAGATTTCGGCAATGCTGAGATCGCCCGCCCGAAGCATGTGCTTTGCCAGTGTCATCCGCCAGTTTTGCAAGTAGCTCATTGGGGGCATTCCCATGACCCCTTCAAACCGGGTGAAGAATGCAGACCGCGATAGCCCGGCTTCGGTTGCAAGAGCCTGAACAGTCCAACTGTGAGCCGGGGCCGCGTGCATGGCTCGCAAACTGGGTCCAACCCGCATGTCTGCCAATCCATGCAAAAGGCCAGCAGTCGGGGCCGGGTCCGCGCCAGAGCGGAAGGCTTCGATCAGCAGGACTTGCAATAGGTTCTCGACGATCACATCTCGCGCCGGCCTGCTTGCGCGAGCCTCGTCGCGAACAAGCCCTGTAAGCGCAGCCAACCGACCCTCACCGCGGACAAAGATCAGATCAGGCAGTAGAGAGATCAATAGATCAGCGTCCGGGCTGGCAAAGGTGCAGTGTCCCACGAGCTGTTGAACTTCTGGATCCGCGTCAGATGCCCCAAGCCGGAAAATACCGTCTTCACCCTCCACCGGGTGGTTGACCAAATCAGCGGGTGGCGGAGGGTCCATGCTTGAGAAGGTGAAGGACTTAACCGCAGGGATCAGTACAAAATCACCCGCATTCAATACCAACGGTTCTTTTCCTTCGACCTCCAGGCGTGCGCGTCCGGTTAGAAGTGAGCAGTAGAAGGCCTCGTTTACATCCTCGCGATGCACCCGAAATGGTCCCGATGCATGTACCAGTTTGGAATAGGACGCTTTGGGTTGAAGGAGGGTGATGATTTCAGAGAATGGATCTGCCATTTTGGACCATTGATAAAAAGAAAAGGACTATTGATTATATATAATACTGCCGACGTCATCTACTTTCAAGGCATCAACGAATAGGAGATAACGTCATGAAGACCGTATTGATCACAGGATGTTCTTCGGGATTTGGACTGGAGACTTCGCGCTTCTTCCTCGAACAGGGCTGGTCGGTAATCGCGACAATGCGCAAGCCAGATGAAACACTATTGCCGGTATCAGATCGTTTGGCGATCCTGCCATTGGATATCTCGGATAGTGAGAGTATCGCAAAGGCTGTGGAAGCTGCTGGCGCCATCGACGCTTTGGTGAACAACGCAGGCGTCGGCTGGCTTTCCCCTTTTGAGGGCACATCAGAGGATAACCTGCGCCGGATTTTTGAGACCAACACGTTCGGCACCATGGAAATGGTCCGTGCGATGCTGCCGCAAATGCGCGCCACGGGGTCAGGGGTGATCGTGAATGTCTCTTCCAGTGTCACACTTAAACCGCTGCCGCTGGCTTCGGTCTACACGGCAAGTAAAGCTGCGGTGAACGCCTTCACCGAATGCCTTGCCCTCGAACTGGCTCCGCTGGGTATCCGGACCCATATCGTTCTACCAGGTCAGGCCCCAACGACGAATTTTGGCAAGAACGCAATGGCAATGATGTCAGAATCCAATGACACGCCTGAAGACTACAAGCCGTTCGTCGAGCAAACCATGGCTGCCTTCATGAACACCGAAGGGAAGGAGTTCACCTTCTCCGAGGATGTCGTTCAGGCAATCTGGAGGGCCGTCACCGACAGCACATGCCCACTTCGGCTCCCTGCTGGAAAGGACTCGGTCGCTTTGGCGGCGTGACACCCTCAACAATAAGAAGAAACCCTCTCGGAAACTAAAATGGCCGACCCAAATGCGCCGGCCTTTTTTGCATCTGGTATTGCGTCACGCCAGCATTTTACTCGAAGTGTCCCGCGTTTGCCGCGCCTTAACCGCAGTAAGCCACTCAACGGCAGCCTTCGTGCCACCAAAGGGATAAAGGTGAACCGCAATATCTGCTAAATTGCGTCGTTGCAGCTCTTGTTCGATCAAGCGGACCAGACGGGAGAAATCAACGATCCCGTCCACAGTGTCACTCACGCTGTTCAACCCGCCAGCCGAAACCCCAAATGAACGTGCAAACCTGAGCAGGTGATCCTTTTTTGTCGGCCCAGGTATTCCAATTTGGATCGTCTGGCCAAGACCAACCTTTCGAAGCTGGCTTATCCAGTTGAGAATTCTGTTAGGATCAAAGGCAAGTTGAGTGGTTATGCTCACGCTGCATCCGTAGGACTCCAAAAGTTTTACCTTCTGCTCCAGTAGGGCCACGTCCGAACGATAACCTATGGCAGCGTTCCCCTCAGGAAAACCCGGCAAGGTGACCCTCTTGATCGCATACTTTTCAATCCACTCCGTTCGAAGGAGATCCATCGTGTTGTTGAATGGCCCCGACGCATCTGATGGGTCACCACCAACGACCATGGCTTGTCCTTGTGCGCCGGCAAACCGGAGTTTTTCGGTCAGGTCAAACAAGTGTTTCTTTGATTGAAGGCGACGAGCTGCAAATATCGGCACCGGCGATAGTCCGGCATCGTCGATCCGGCGCACCGTTCGCAGCCTGTCGTAATCATCCTCATCGTTCAGCCAGGCCACATTGACAGCGGTTTTCGCAGGAATAAGGGGGGCGGCTGATGTGAGGTCCGCAATCGTCTTTCCTGTCGCCTCTAGTGAAAAGAGATCCAAATCCATCTAGGCAACCATCCTTTGAAAGGGCTTAGAATTCATGGGGGGGGCGGCTCGCCTAACCGATAACGTACAGAGCCTGACCGGGAGCGCTCCAGCTTCGATTACCGTATTCGTTCGGCGTGACCTAGAACCCGTGCATTCGTTTGGCCCATTGGTATCCGACAATCAGGCCCTTCATGACCGGCAGCAGTGCCAAGGCGCCGACTACTGCGATGACCGACATGCTCAAAGCCAAGACCCAGGGTTCTGGCCTCCATGTCACCCAGGCGATGTGCAACGCAAACCCCATAAGGTGGCCAACGATCAGGATCGTAAGATAAGCCGGACCATCATCAGCCCGCTGATGGCTCAGATCCAAACCGCAATTCGAGCACTCATCGTTCACTTTGATGTAGCTATGCAGCAGTTTGCCTTCCCCGCATTTGGGGCACTTGAGGCGCATCCCATTCATGATCGCCGGTTTGATGGGGCGCTCTTCACTGTCGTCGTGGGCGTCAATTGCAAGTTCGGACATCTTTGATCTCCTTCTGTTGCGCCTCAGATAATTCATCTTCAAACAAAATGCAATCAATACCCAATCAATATGGTGGCAGGTGCGACAATATGTTGAAATTCGCCTGTAATAAGGATAAAGGTGACAGACACAATCTTATATATTGAATGGAATGATGCCTTGAAGTCATGGACACCGAATCTGCGCGACGACGGGAAACCACTCTATGTCCAGATCGCGGAAGCGATCAGACATGATGTGGAAACAGGTGTGCTTGATGCAGGTGACAGGCTTCCGCCTCAACGCAGCGTCGCCAAGCTTGTTGGCTTGGATTTCACAACTGTCTCTCGCGGATACTCTGAGGCTGCGAAGCGAGGGTATATCGACACCTTTGTCGGCCGGGGTTCGTTTATCCGAAAACCAGAAGAAACCTCAGAAAAAGCAGACCCGCGCCGCGCGCTGGAAGAAGACCCAAACATGAACATGCCCCCTGAGCCAGATGATCCAGCTCTGGTGGCCCGTATGGAGCAAGGTCTCACACATGTTTCTGCGAACCTCGTTCCTCTACTTCGCTACCAATCCATTATCGGGAGCCGGCAAGACCGGGAGACCGCAGCGCGCTGGATGACCATCAATGGTATCGACATCACAGCAGATCAATTGGCCATCACGCCAGGCGCACATGCCAGTTTGCTGTCGATCCTGACATTGCTCTCCAAGCCAGGAGACACCGTGATCTGTGAGCGTGTGACCTATCCCGGCATTCGTGCCATCGCTGCCCAACTTGGTATTCGGCTGGTTGGCGTGAGATCGGATAACAGTGGAATTCTCCCCGATGAGCTGGATGCTGCAATCCGAGAACATGCGCCTTCTGCTCTGTACCTGAACCCGACGCTACAAAATCCCCTGACGCTTACAATTCCAACAGAGCGACGTGAGCAGATCGCATCCGTTTTGAACAACTACGGTTTGCCTTTGATTGAAGATGACGCTTGTCGTTTTGTGTCGTCGGATGCGCCACCGCCTATCTCACAGCAGATCCCCGAATTGGGGTGGTACATCGCGGGTCTTTCGAAATGTCTGGGCGCTGGTTTGAGGCTTGCGCTTACGGCGGTTCCGTCTGGGCTGTCGAAAACCCACTTCACGCGGGCCTTGCAAGCATCGAATGTCATGGCGTCACCAATCACAACAGCTTTGATGGCGCGATGGATCGAGGATGGTACAGCCGCGGCGGTGCAAAAGTTCGTCCGCAAGGAAGCGAACCGCAGACAGAACCTTGCGGCCAAGATTATGCTGGACCAAGACTTCGTCGGCAGCAACGAAGCATTTAATATCTGGCTCAAGCTGCCCGAAGGGTCGAGCCGAGCTGACGTGATGAGCCACATGGCCAATCGTCAAGTCGGAGTTATGCCGAGCAATGCCTTTACGGTAACAGGCGCACCCGACGAAGCGGTCAGGGTGTGCCTGGGAGGGCCAATCTCATACAGCCAGCTGACTGAAGATCTCGAAGCGTTGAATTATGCGATCACCCATCAAAATTGGGTTCCCTAGGCTGTTAGGCTGTGCCGAAAACCGAAACGACCTTCGCCTCAGTTATTCAACTTGCTTTATAGTTACTGTTTATTTCTATACACTTAGTACCAGATTGGTAAATCGTTGAATGTCCGCAGATCTGACAGGTCGATGCTGAACAATGACGTGCCAGTAGAGCGGTGCGATAAACATATCCAGGATCATTTGCCGATCTGTGTCCTTTGTCAGCTCGCCACGCTCAATGGCTCTGTCCAACATAACCATTGCTTGGGCCCGGCGATCCCGCGTCACACTCTCCAGCAATTCTGCCAATTCATCAGAACGAGCGTGCTCAGCATGTAGGTCCGGCAGAATCCGCCTCACAAGCGGATGGCGCAGAGTTGCAGCCATTCTGCGCATGAGCCTGGCAACGTCCTTCTCAAAAGATCCTGTGTCCGGAATTGGAGTGATATTCGTGGCCGCTGATTTCACCGCTTCGGTCACCAGTTCAAACTTGGATTTGCTCCTTCGATAGAGCGCCGCCTTTCCGACACCTGCGCGAGCCGCAATACGCTCCATGCGTAGAGCCGAGTAACCCGTTTCCGCCCATTCCTCAAACAAGGCGCGTTGAATTGCTTCCGTCACCGTGTCTTGCAAAACGGCAGCCCCGGCCGGCTTCCGACGCGGCCGATCAGAATATTTTACGTCGGAACTCTTGCGTTCCATCGTGATTCTCCCTTATATAGGACGAAACGGTATCGTTCCATTGTATTTTGAGGCAAACTTGTCGATACCGCAACCCGTTTTTGGCGGCTGATGAAAGGACGCGAAGATGGACCCGAAAATCGCACTTCTGTGGTTTGCGCCTCTGCTTTGCGGGGCCTTGATACCCATCCATGCCGGAATGAACGCCGAGCTCAGCCGCGCTGCCGGCCACCCACTCTGGGCAACTCTGTTGTCGTTTGGAATTTCATTCGTTTGTCTGGTGGTCGGCATCGCATGGCTTCGACCGACATTGCCAAGCTTATCATCACTATATGCGGCTCCTCCCTGGGCGTGGGTAGGAGGTGTGATCGGTGTCATTTACGTGATGGCGACCATGGTTCTGATCCCACGCTTTGGGGCCGCCGCATTTATTGCCGCAGTCGTTGCCGGACAAATGACGATGGCACTCATCCTGGACCAGAACGGGCTTCTTGGGAACGCTCCTCGACCAGCCGACTTCTATCGCATCACTGGTGCTGTGCTGTCGATTGCAGGTGTTCTGATCATGCAGTTTGGAAAAGCGACTTAAGCCAAGTCATCACTCACAGAAAAACCCTCCCGTTAAGGGAACAACAAGAGGTAAAGAAATCATGTCTGACACGAATAACATACCCAGCTTTGGCGCGATGCTGCGCGGTGCCCTCGGAGATGCAATCATCGCAGAAGCAGGCGAGAACTTCCTAGACATGTGTGACGAAGGCATCGTGTTCGAGTTCCCGTTTGCTCCAGAAGGCTCGGTGCGAGAACTCCGCGGCCGAGACACGATGGCCGCCTATCTGCCAACGGCAGGCGGCCTAATCAGCTTTGAATCCATGAGCCCGGCAGTCACCCATGTTGCCAAAGACGGTGAAACTTTTGTGCTGGAGTTCTCCTGCAAAGGTGAAGGTGAGGCCGGGCGCTATGATCAAGACTACATATCGGTCATCGAGGTCCAAAACGGACGTATCACGCACTATCGCGACTACTGGAACCCTCTAGTTCTGCTGAACGCTGTCGGCGGCGTCGAAGTTCTTAAGTCCAAGTTGGGAGACTTTATTGATGACTAATTCCATTCTTGTCACCGGCGGCACCGGAAAGACGGGAAGCCGCGTCGTCAAACAGCTACATGCAAAAGGGCTGGCCCCCAGCGTGGGAACACGCAGTCCTCAGAATAAAAACGACGTGCGCTTCGACTGGAGCGATCCGTCCACTTTCACGGATGCTTTCGAAGGCGTGAGGGCTGTTTACCTCGTAGCACCCACAAACACCGTGGATTCACTGGGAGCAATGCAGCCCGGTCTTGAGGCGGCACTTGCCGCGGGCGTCCAACGCTTCGTGCTGCTTAGTGCTTCTTCTTTGGACGAAGGCGGACCCATGATGGGCGCAGTCCACGCCTGGCTGCGCTCCAACGCTCCAGAGTGGGCCGTGCTGCGTCCAACCTGGTTCATGCAGAACTTCTCCGAGCTTCATCACCGTGATCCCATTCGCGATGAGTCCGCCATCTACACAGCGACAGATGACGGCCGAGTTGGCTTTATCGATGCTGGCGATATAGCAGCCTGTGCAACGGCGCTGCTGGTCACTCCATCAGTCGAAAACACTGACTATATACTCACTGGCCCAGAAGCGATTTCTTATGATGTCGTTGCCGAAACACTGAGCAATCAATTGGGGCGGAAGATCACCCATCATCGCCTGACCATCGATGAACTGGCAGAGCGTCATCAAAGCCTCGGATTGCCGGAAGAGTACGCAAGAACACTGGCGGCAATGGACGGTGTAATTGCTGGCGGATCAGAGGATCGCGTCACTGACAGTGTGCTGAAGCTGACCGGATCACGACCAACCTCTATCAATCAGTTCGTTCAGCAAAACATGGAAGCATGGACGCGGAGAAAAGATACCAAGATGCGAGTGGCTGAGACAGCGAACATGTGAGATGAGTGTGTCCTTAGCTGACCTTCGTGTTGGCTTCGGGGACGGTAGCAATGTTGCGCATGTCGAAGATTGCTAAGCTCGGCGATGAATGTCCGGTTTGGGCTGCCTCCAGTCATAGACACAGAAGTCAGCGAAGGTCGACAATGAGTCCGAAACCACAGGATGCTGCATGCTTCTCGAAAGACAGTGAAGCGCAATTAGCGGACTTTGCAACACCTGGCTACTTTGCCGGAAGCAACCGCAGCTGTAGTGTCGAGAGATTGGGAACCGCGATCCCTCAGCTGTCATCCAATTTTTTATGTTAAACAGTGTCGGTGATGGAAGAGTGTTGCTCATCCAAATCACCGGCACAACATTCGGCTTGCAGTACGGGCGACTTGATGAGGTTTAGATTACGTTGCCGCTGACTTCCTCGATAATCCGCCCGCGCAGACTTCCGTCGAGTTCGAATTTGTGCATCACACCGTCAATCAGAACGACATGCACGCACCGCAGGCGCATTGGTTCGTTTCCATAGACGCCAACGCACACGTGGTCGGCGAGGTCAAAGGCGTAAAACCCATCTAGCATGGTTCCGTCTTCCAGCTTCAGTTTGGTGCTATTGCTCCCGTCATAATACACCAACGCCTTAGCACCGGTATTTGCGTTCTCAAACGTAACGGTTTTGTCGGCCAGACGAATGCTCACCTCTTCGGCCGTCAGACGATGAGCTCCATTCGCGAGCGCGTTTTCCAGTTGAGTTTCTGCAAGTGCCGGGGTGGAAAGTGCTGTAAGAGCAAGTAGCGCGGCAAAGGTATTGTTGCGAATTTTCATTTGATGTGTCTCCGTTTTGAATTGAACGACTGCAACTGCTTGTTGCGAACCTACGCACCAAGCGCGGACGTCCGGGCTTGCATGTCTGAGTCTGCGTCATGGTGCAGACTTGTGCTTAAGGAGCACTTGAGGAATTCTAAGGATGATCTGAGTTGTCTTAAGGCAATACAGGAGAGGGTTAATGCGATATCGGTTCGACCGTTTCACGTTTGATCCCACACGCGGGCTCTTTCGGGACGGCGAAGCTATCCCTCTTGAACCCCGCGCGCTGGAACTGCTGCACTATTTTCTGAATGAGAAAGAGAGGATCATCTCGCGCGAGGAACTGTGCGATGCCCTTTGGGATGGAAAGATCGTATCGGATGCGGCGATAAGCACGCAGATTCGGTCGATACGCAAAGCATTGTGCGATGACCGGGAACAGCAGCGCTTCATCAAGACTTACCCGCGCAGAGGTTTCAGTTTTGTCGCCCCTGTCAAGGCCGATGAGGAGCCGCAAATCCCTGAGGACCAGAACGCAACGTCTCAAACCATACCGCCTGCATCAGGCGACAGCGGAAGGGAGCGAACTGGGACCCGAGCAGGTGTTGCGCGATACGCCGTATTGGCGGCGGTCATCACGCTCGGGATTGTTGGCTATCTCTTTTGGCAAAGCACTCAGTCCGAAACGGCTGGTGTTGCAAAGCCGCTCGGCCCGTCCATCGCGGTCCTGCCCTTTGACAACCTTTCAGGCGATGAAAGCAAAACCTATCTTGCGGATGCTTTCACCGAGGACTTGATAACGGACCTTTCTCGTATCCGGGATGCATTCGTCATCTCACGCAGTACATCTTTTACCTATCGCGGTAAGAGCGTTGGCGCGTCTCAGGTAGCGGCAGAACTTGGGGTTCGTTATGTGCTTGAGGGGAGCGTCCGGCTGGAAGGTGACCGCGTCCGGGTTAATGCTCAGTTGATTGATGGCGAAAACGACAGCCATCTTTGGTCTGAGCGATATGATCGACCGGCCGCTGATCTGTTCGAACTTCAGGGTAATGTAACTGGTCAGATCGCGTCGGTGTTGCGGGCAGAACTTCGGAAAGCCGACCTTGGCCGTCAGGACCCCGAACTGATGGACAATGCCTGGGATTATGCGCTGCGTGGAAACGTATTGCTTTACAACCATCAAAGTGTCTCGGACTATCAGGAAGCCTACGCACTTCTGACCAAAGCGACTGAGCTTGATCCCGAAATTGCATCCGCTTGGGGTGGGCTTGCTTTTGTTCATCTTGTCGGTAGCTTAGCGGCCGTGCCCGGAGTCAGCCGCTCAGATTCCGCGCAGCTGTCGCTGGAGGCCGCCCTGAAAGCAACGCAAGCGGACCCATTGGATGCCGAACCCTATTGGCTTGTTGGTGCGGGCTACGCGCGCATGGGCCAACCCGAGTTGGGAATGCCGGCCTGTCGAACAGCAATGGACCTGAATCCCAACATGGATTGCGGATACGTTTGTGCAGGCCTGGTGCACATGGCGAGTGACGAACCGGAAAAAGCCATCCCGTATTTCGAGTATGCGCTGGAGCTGAACCCAAGGTTTCGCCCATTCACCAAAGAGAAGTATCTTGGTCTGGCACACATCCAGAACAAGCAAAACAATCTGGCAATCGCCGCCTTGGAGCGAGCACTTGCGACAGCCCCACAAGATTCATTCGCTAACCTTGCGATGGCTTCAGCGCTGGCGCTGGACGGCAGGGTTGATGCCGCCAGCGAGTTGCTTGATCGGCACTTCAGCGAAACAGGTGCCTCACGGCCTTCAATCGAGGCTTTGCGCTCAAGCCTAGGTTGGATGGGTGCTGGGACCGAAGATATGCTGCGTGGGCTAGGTAAGGCGGGCCTTTAGAAATCAACTATTTCGTTCAATATAAGTATTTTCAAGTCCGGTTAAAAGGTTGGCGAACGCCCCGTTCCGGCGCGCAACTCGTTAAAAGCCGAGCAGCCGTATCGCGTAATTTGTGGTGAGTAGATCACTGCGGAGGCTGTTAAAGACGCGCTTGAGATCACCCCGAAGCTATCAATCTCAGCGATGCCCAGGCAATTCGCAGGATCAAAAAAACCACTCCGAGAACCGACGGATCTGGCTGGCAAGCTTGCAAAAGGCGGGCGTGCCCGAATGAAAATCGGTGCCACACTTGGCCCCACCCTATGCCTTACCGCACCCTGTCGGTCAGCCTGCACTATCCTTTAGCGGGGCAAACCGTCCCTCGGGCATGTCTACAGCTCTGTAGGCTTCGACGAAAGGTAGGATGTGTTCATCCGGCCGCGCAAAGCGCCGATACATCCAGACAACGTCGGCAATTTTTATTCCCGGACGAATCTTGTTGAGCCTGTCCCGCGCGGCAATGGCGGCGTCGCGCGGACCAAGTTCAGCCAGAATGGCGACCTCTATGGAGACCGACCACCAGATGTCCGGCTGTGCCCCCTTGCGATAGGTGCTCAGTGCTGTTTCATAATCTCCGTTCAGGAAATGATACTCGGCCAGCGCCTGATACCAGTTCGGGTCTGCTGCATTTGGGTCAAGCGCTATTGCATTCTCAACAAGCGCAGCCCCCAAATCCAGACGCCCGGACCATATGAATTCATAACCGATTTGCCCTTGCAAATAACGATCTGTCCCCAATGCAAGCGCTGTTTCGGCGGACGAGAAGAACCCGTCAAGATCGCGCTGAATCTGAAGTACAAGCGCCAAAAGGAAGTGAGCGCGCGCAGAATACGGGTTCAGAGACACTGCGTTCCGCGCCGCCTCTTCCGCACGTTGGATTTTCTCATCCTGCGTCCCTGGATACAGCCCGGTAAAAAGCTTCACATCCGTCAGTAGTGCCTCGGCCAATTGCGCCCACCCGCGCCAATACTCAGGTTCGTCTTCGACAACCCGCAGGATGCAGCCGCGGACGCGCTCTTGCATATCTCGTCGGTTCAGAAAACCAACCCGCAGCAGGGAACATTCATAAGACGACAGATGTTCCGGAGGTTTCGCACGCGCATGACCTGCGTGAATGCGCTTGATCGCCCCGCCCGCGTCACCCACAGCAGAGGCAACTTTTTCGGTAATGCTCAGTTGAACGTCCAGAATATTTGAGGTCGTGAGACTTTCGTCATACGCCCCCGACCAGACTTGAAGCCCCGAAGTTGTGTCTATCAGTCGTGCCGTCACGCGCAGACGATCTGCAACCTGCCGGACAGAGCCCTCCAGCACATATTCCGCGCCGAATTTCTGCCGGATATTGTGCGGTTCACTTTCGTCCGGTCCAACGGAATGAGTTGATTGGCGGGACAATACATTGAGGTCCTGGTAGCTCCCCAGCTCAACGATGATGTCTTCGCCAATGCCAACAGCCAATAAATCGCGGGCGTCCGTATTGCTAAGGTTTTGAAACGGCAGAACCGCAACGGTCGGGCCTGTTGGCTCTGTCAACAGAGCAGCTTCATCAAAGGTCATGACATCGAGTGGCTCGTGATCAAAGCCGATCCACCACGTTATCAAGCTTGCAACGACCAGACCAACCAGCACCGATGCACCGGTCACCGGTGTCAGCTTGTTGGACCACTGTACAGAGGCGGGTGCTCTGTCGGGCATGACGCGGAAAACCCGAACCGGTTCAGCGATGTTTTTCAGGTTTTTCAGACCGAGATCCTCAAATCCGGCATCCACCTTGCCCATTGCCTGTCGCTCGACACTCTCAGAAACCGCGACGCCGCCTGGGTCCGCCAAACCTTCAATGCGGGAGGCAACATTCACCCCGTCACCATAGAGGTCCCCATCAGCAATCATGACATCACCGAGGTTTATCCCGATCCGAAGTTGCAACTGCGACCCGTTGTCGAGGGTCGGAGCAGCTTCAGCCATTGCCCGCTGGATCTCGACGCCACAAGTTACCGCATCGACAACCGAAGCAAATTCGACAAGAGCACCATCCCCCATCAACTTGACGAGGCGCCCGTGATGTCTTGCAATTGCGGGATCAAAAATCTCTGAACGCACCGTTTTGAGGGCGGACAATACCCCTGCCTCGTCGCTGCCCATCAACGACGAATACCCAACGACATCGGCAGCCATGATCGCGGCGAGTCGGCGCTGCATAGGACCCTCCTGCTTA
Source organism: Ruegeria sp. SCP11 (assembly GCF_040329455.1). Taxonomy (NCBI): domain Bacteria; kingdom Pseudomonadati; phylum Pseudomonadota; class Alphaproteobacteria; order Rhodobacterales; family Roseobacteraceae; genus Ruegeria; species Ruegeria sp. SCP11. The sequence continues at coordinate 155,956 of NZ_JBDZYG010000009.1, forward strand.
CAGTCTAACGGATGTCACGAAATCTCGACAATGCATGCCCTGCTGGTAATCCAACTAGTTTGGCTGTCATGGCACTGACTAAGTGTCAGCTTCGCCTCATCCGCAGTGTCCGCTTCTGGGGATCGGCAAAGCTCGCTGGTGAATGTCCGCTTCGGGCTGCGACCAGCCAATCATGCAAGCCACAGAGAATGGCCGCATCGAGCCCTTAACAACAGATGCTGCGCTGACTGCAGACGTCCGCATTGAGAACCGTTAGGGTCTTACGATCTCTGTCGGTTCTCAAGACTCTATGCTTCACACTGATTACCGATTGGCTTCGGTTCAAACGCGACGCAGCCAACGTGAGGTTTCCGCAATTTTGCGATCTCCACATAGGTTTTGAGGAGATTGCCCTCCATAAAGTCTCGTTTGGAAATGTTCATGGATGTGTCCACATCATTTCATTTTCACTATTCCCATACTCAGTGTATTTCGGAGTTCACGTGATTATTCCCTGATGTCCGACAACAACACTTGCCGAGGGTAATTTTCTTGACCGCCGACCGGCCCACATGGCTTATTTTCGCACCCGGAATATTTGTGGTGGTTTGGTCAACCGGCTATGTCGGTGCCAAGTTCGGTCTCGGCTACATTGAGCCGATGACTTTCCTTGCACTGCGCTTTGCCTGTGTAGTGGTGATTATGGCCGGGTTGTTTGCAATCCTGCGCCCACCGCTTCCAAAATCACCTAAAGAGTGGATACACTTGGCCATCGTTGGTTTTCTGCTGCAGGCGATGTATTTTGGCATGTGCTACATGTCCTTTAACGCAGGTTTGTCGGTTGGAACACTGGCCCTGATCCTCGCTATGCAGCCCATTCTGACCAGCCTGATCGCGCCGCGTTGGGCAGGTGAAAGTGTGAGCTGGCGGCAATGGGCCGGATTAGCCCTTGGCCTGACGGGGGCGGTTCTTGTCATTATTGCAATGTCAGAGGTTGCTACACCACCACTGGTTGGTTTTCTTTTCGCCGCACTCGCCCTGATCGGTATTACCGGCGGAACCTTGTGGGAGAAGCGCTTCGGAGTCTCGCACCATCCTGTCACTGCAAACTTGGTCGGGTTTACTGCGGGTCTGTTGGGGGTTGCGCCATTCATGATCGCCTATGAAACCATGCAGATCACTTGGACTTGGCAGCTTATTGCGTCGCTGGTCTATCTCATCATTGCAAGTTCACTCATCGCTGTCGGCTTGTTGCTTGCCATGATCCGCGCCGGGGAAGTGTCGAAAGTTTCTGCTCTCTTTTTTCTAGTCCCACCGGGAGCGGCGGCTGTTGCTTGGCTGGTGCTCGGAGAAGTCATGCCGCCGATTGCTTGGGTTGGGATGGTTGTCGCTGGATTTGGCGTCTTCTTGGCGACTAAAAGAGCGAAGAAAACGTCCTAAGAGACATCGAATCGTCTGGACGCAAAACAACACCTATCATCAAATTAAACCATTTGCCGCTTGGACGAGATAAGTACTTAAAGCTGAACTTGGTGCAACTGTCGCGAATTGGCGCTTTGTCCGCAGTCCTTCCATCGGCAAAGCGCCCGGGAATGTCCGGTTTGCGCAGTTCAGAATCTTCTGCACGAGCAATACCGCAAAGTGCGGTGAAGGTCTGATAAGGGCTCTTTCGACCCGTTAATGCGCACCGCCGAGAACAGCGGATGCGAGCCCAAATTGTCAATTTCTGCGTTACGGCGAAACGGCTGCTTTGCGAAGCCAGCCCAACTCAGATTGATTAGAGCGGTGGCAAGCGGCGCAATGGACCTACGCGAGGACATCATCATGCGCTGAAAACCTGAATCCATTCGCTCTCAACCGGGCGGAACCCTTCCCGGAAGAGCATGTGAACGAGCGCTCCCATGTGACCAGCCCCGTAGATTATCGCTACCGAATTAGGTTGTTCTCCATCGGCAAGGAGATCAGTGACCACACGACAGAGCACCGCGTCTCGTGCAGTCAGAAGCGCGTCGAGCAGCGGCGCATTGCGTTCGCTCCACATCATCACCGTATCTCGGTCTGGAAGGTCAGTTGTATTGAGATTCCGTCCAAGGACAGTTCTCGTGCCTGTCAAACGAAGCCACAAACCCATGACTGTGGCGCCGGCCTCAACCGCTGCGCGCTCCCAACGCGGTCCAGAGCGCCAAAGCTCTTCAAACTCTGTGGCAGTCAGGTCAGCATGAATGGTTCGTACGTCATTTCCTACGAATTTTTCCTGCACGACCAAACCCAGCCTCGCGAGCGAAATCCAGCGATAACTGCGCGTGAGACGACGTGAAATTGGTGAGTCAATGCCTTCGAGCACGACAACATCATGGTCCTCTGCATCAGAATACACCCGTTCGTAAAAGTCTGGCTCCGCGAGATGCACCATAGGAAAAAGGGTGATCGACAGATCACGTTCACTATGCCTCAGCACGTGACGCGCGGAACGGAGACCAAGGATCGACCACTCCAGAAACTGCATAAAACCCCTTCCTAAGTATGTTGGTCAGTCGAGCAGCGAAACGTACCTCAACCGCAAAGAGCGCGACCCAAGACTGTAAAACGCTGACAAAGTACAGCTTCCCTATAACAACCGATTGTACCGGGAACGCATGTACGGCGTGACCCGCCAAGCGTCCTCGATGTCGATGTCAAAGGCTGACCAATACCATATTTGGTGAGCGTGCAGTTCTGGCCTTGTCGCAAGGTTGTCCAAGAAGTCGTTCCACCTTTCTTCGTCCTCCAAGTTCTCGCCATGCTCTTCAAACGCTTGGATAATTACGTCCGCCAATGTGAAGCGTACATCATCGTCCTGAACTTCTGAGAAAAGCGCTAAATACTCATTCAGTTTCGTTGGATCAGCGATTTCATAAGCCCAGTCTTGCATCCTAGGTTCGTTCCGGACGCCAAGCCGCTCCGCAAGATAAGCTATCGCCGCTTTGGTCCAATATCTTTCCGGTGGTTTCGCAACCATGTTCAAGTCTCTCGCAAGAGGCTGTCGAGTTTCTTCAAAACAGGTTGACGTGCACGCGCCTGGAGAAAGCGGCTTGGTACATGTCGCAGAAATGCACCCCAATTGCCAGTTTTCCTGCGATCCCTCGACCCAATGTAGTCAATGAGCGCCGAGACCGTCTCCCGGTCATAGGCCCACAAGGTATGTTGATTGTGCTCGATCTGAAAATAGGCATCATCAGGCCAAATCAAATCGTGTTTTCTGCGGAGTAAGCAGGAACGACACACGACAGTGCCAATGTCCAAACCATGAGACCGATACAAGTATTTGCTGTGACGCCAGTCCTCGGGCCTATAGTCGTCCGGCAAATCTTTTATATCACTCATGTCGCTGCTACACAGGCCATGGTAGTAGATGGCAGCGTGCCAACTGCCATGACCGGTATTTTCCATAAGCCTGTATTCAAACGCGGTGCTCTTCTGAAAGAAGTCGACATCCTTTTTCAGCTTAATTCTAACCGTTTCTGCAAACTCAAATTTAGCCTCTGCATTGCAACTTGGGCATCTGACTGCCAGGTGATGAGGCATTGGGTTCCAGTCGTAAAAGCGGGTCATATTCGATGATTCCTGCTCAAACTCGAAGACGTCAACGCGAACAGCATCGCATAACAAGAAAATCCAACCACTGCTCTCTTCGCATTCGGCCCGGTTCCTTTGCCAGTCCTGTATGCCGATGCTTTGGGAAGATCGGATGACTTAGCCGTCATATTCGTCGTCCTTATAGAGAGGCGGGTGGGTTAAGCGCAGCGCAATTGCATAAAAATAGTGCAACACAATGGGTAGCACAGAGAGTGCCGCCACTCTGGTGGCCAAAGTGGAATCCAGGACCAACAGAGTTTCATTGACCACAATGACAAGAATGACGACCAAAGCGCTGAGCATCAGCTCATGCCGTCTAAATTCGAGTGAGACATTGGAGTTCGTTGATGCGGGTGCGAAACGGTTCAAGATATCCCGGTCACCCCAAACGCCCAACGCCATGACCGCAGCATACACCGCGCAGTAGATAGTGACCAATTTCTGACTCAACCAAGGTTCACACCACCAAACTTGGATTACCAATACACAAATTTGTATTGCCAAAGCCCAACTTGCAGTCGAGCGTGTGAAATCAAATGTATGGTGATGCCGCCGAGCTGTGACAGGGAGCGCGCCCCAGATCTGCGCTGCTTGTGCAAGTACACCTGCCCAAACAAAGGCCGCAGGTGCGGTAACCTGAGCCGCCTGCAACACCGTCCAACTACTGAGGAATATCACAGGCATCAGCAATCTGCCCGCCGAAATCGGGGGCAAATTTCTTAGCAATATCCACAAATACAGTGAAAAACGGCGCAGTGGGTTCATGAACTAAAAATATCGAGAGATCTGTGATTGGGTTGTCCCTAGATCAATGCCGACAGCTAACAATTTCGACTTTGGCATCTCTTCAGAAGAGTATGTACTCACAATGGAATTTCCCAATAAAATTATTGTTCGCCATAAGATTGAGTCTTCGTGGCAACAATATGATCTTACCGTGAAAAGTTAGAAGCGGACGTTGGCGCGACCCCAGCTAAAGCTCACTTTGTCCCGCTAAGCCGGAATTGCAAAGTCCTGGATTGAATGTCCGGTTTGGGCTGCCACCGGTCGCTGATACGGGGTGCAGAAGACTTCAGCAACGAGCCCAATCAACCAAATGCTGCACCGCATTCGAATGTCAGCTTTAGGGCGACGTCTGGACGCTCCGTGGGTGCACGCTAAGTGAACTTCTGACCCTACTCGGAGGTTCGACAGAATCTCCGGTAGGTCCGTTTAGCGCTATGACCGGTCATTGTCCTCGACTGCATTGAGGGTCCGGAGTCGAGGGCAAAGGGGAATCCTCGGAACAGCTCGGGATTCGCAAACGTGCCGGTTTGGACTTGCGACACGACAACGAACACATGCCAGGCAAACGCGTCGGACAATAGTTAGAGGGCTTGGAATGACAGAGGTGGTGTCAGTTTCGCGTTCAAAGTGACAGCGCGTTTGTCTGCTCACACATGTTTGCACATGCCGCGAACTATTCGAACTTCGGCTCTGTCTTAGACATGCTTTCCCTCGACTCCATGCTTTCCCACCATGTGTGCAATCCAGGTTTGTCCGAAAGAATGGGTTCTGCATCTGGCGTTTGCACAAAGTACCAGAACACGGGGGCCAAGTGGAGATCGGCAAGGCTCAGATCGTCCCCAGCCAAATAGGGATTTCCATCTTGCAAGTCTTCAAGAGTGCCGAGGGCTTTTTGGATCTCGGGCATAAGGGCTTGGCAGGCAGCTTCGTCGGTCTCGCCACCCATCATCGGTGCAAAAATTCTTTGCTCGCACAAACCAATGACCGGGCCATATGTATAGTTGTCGACAATGCTTATCATCTGCGCCATGCGGGCGCGCTGTTTCAAGCTACCGGGCTGCAATGCTGTGCCGTCGAACCCTTCGTCGATGTAACGCTCAATCGCGCCGGTCTCATAAAGGTGAAATCCATTGTGCTCAAATGCCGGTACTTTGCCGAACGGTTGCCTGGCAATCTGTTCAGCTGGCATGCCGTCCATGAAATCAACCTCGACGTGGTCATAGTCGACCCCTTTTTCTTCCATCACGAGGCGTACCGAGCGCGTGTATGTGCTGTAACTTGGTCCGTAAAGAGTCAGATTTGCCATTTGACGTTCCTCCCTGAGTTGGAAAGCTAGCACAGCTGCAACTGGCACGCATCGCTTCGGTGAAGCTTTCGGGCAAGAGTCCGGGGTGTAGTCGCTTCAGCACAAGAGCTGCCTCTTGGCTTACGGTGAGTTTTGGGGTTAAACCCGCTGCCGTCTGATGCCCACTGGAGAGTCCGGAAACGGGCAGAAAGCTGCCGTCAGGTCGCATCAGTCGTACGGGCAACTCTTGGCACGAGGCCGATATACCGCCTAAGGCAGCAATCGAGGCCGAACCAGACATTCAGGCCCCGTGCGCCAACGGCAGGTTTGCCCGCAAAACGGGCTTACACTGAATTTTACGGAACGTCCGCATCGAGCCCAAACTTGCACAGTGCTGCGATACGTACGAAGGTCAGCTTTCGCGATTGTTGGATTCGACCGCACTCATTGAAATGCTATCGAGGATCACAGAAATGCAGGACTCATCAATAGAAATTGGTGACTTCGAAGCATCAGAAGCGGATCAGCTTGGTGTTATATTCTTCGATGCCGTGCGCAAAGGAGCGACTGAATTCTATAACGTAGAGCAGCGACAGGCTTGGGTGTCGAAGACGCCGTCCGGGCCAAACTGGGCATCGCGGCTGGCTGCTCAGAAAACCGTAGTCGCGCGCAAAGCGGGTCTGCCCGTTGGCTTCATGACGCTCGACAGAGACGGCTACATAGATCTTGCTTTCGTCGCACCTGAGCACCAACGACAAGGTATCGGTGTAAATCTTTATGCTCGGATTGAGGCGTTGGCACGTGCCGCCAACATGACGCGCCTTCATTCTCAAGCGAGCTATCTCGTCCGAGGACTTTTTGAGCAGCAGGGTTGGGAGCTTGTTCAGGAGCAGCAAATCGAAAGGGCTGGCACTACATTAACGAATTTCCTGATGGAGAAGCGTCTCCATGATCCAGTCCAGCGCATCAACGTTGCTGCGAAGTCCGAGCATAGCTGACCTTCAGGCTGGGCCGACGAAGTTCTGCTTCGTCCGCATCTTGGAAGTTGCGAAGTTTGATTTTGAATGACCGGTTTGCGCTGGCAAATTCCTGCCGGGGAATTGGCAGATATCTTTTCACAGCCCGCAATTTCGTCGTAAAACTCCGAGACCACTCTAAACGGCAACAAAGCTTCTTGCAGAAAAGCGCCCGCAAAATAAATACGATTTGGCCGCCCCTGACCGGCGTCGCCCGTGTTGCAGTTGCGATTGGGCTCTTTGCTCTTGTCTCTGCCTGCACGCAGAACCCAAACGACGCGGATATCGATCCGGAACGTCAGTTAAGGGCGCTGCAAGAGGTCTCAAAAAAGCAGGCTCGCGGGCAAAGAGTTTGGTGTGTGCCCTACGCTCGGAATCTCAGTGGTATCGAAATTCGCGGCAACGCCAAGGACTGGTGGGGCAAGGCGCATAATATCTATCAGCGGGGCAATGAACCAGTTGTCGGAGCCGTCATGTCATTTCGGGCAACCCGTGGTATGCCCCTTGGCCATGTGGCTGTCGTGTCCGATGTTGTTACCGAGCGGGAAGTCGTCGTGAACCACGCGAACTGGCACCGCAACAAAGTATCCTTGAAAATGGGGGTTAAGGATGTGTCCAAAAACAATGATTGGACGCGGGTACGGGTCGAAAGCCATCCGGGCCGGTATGGCAGTTTCTACCCAGTGAACGGATTCATCTATCCGAAAGATGACGGTTAGCCCAAATCGATTTCCCTTCGTGCGCGTCGAGAACCGGTGGTATGCGCCAAAATCGTCCCTCGTCTCGGAAATAAATCGTACGGAATTACTGCCTGTTTAATGAAGCCGAATGGTGGCGTTTTTCCGTGTGTCGGAATGTTTAAAGCCTGAATTTGGATGTCTGCTTAGGGCTGCATCAGTCAATTACGTGTACCGCAGAGAGTGGCTAATTCGAGCCCACATTGACCGATGCTGCGCTGTGCTTGAAGTGGTGCAATCAGACCAAAGCCGTCATTGCCTCGACAAATTTGGTTCTACGACAAGATTGGTATGGCCGTGTAAGGCTGAAGAATGCCGATTGGGGGAACTTAGCTGCGTGCCAGAAATACCACCGTCATTCCTAACCCGACGACAATAACGATGGAACGGATCACATTTACCGGCAGCTTCTTTGCGAGTCTTGCGCCTACATATCCTCCAATTGTTGCGAGGATCATCATAATAGCGGCTTCTTTCAGGTAGACGATTCCGGCCAGCAGGAACGTCACGACGGAGGCTCCGGATAAGATGAACGACAATGCGTTTTTTAACCCGTTCATCAGGTTGATGTCCCGAAACCCCAGACCCGAAAACAGCGCAAGAAGGACAATTCCCAATCCACCGTTGAAGTATCCGCCATAGGTCGTGACGGCCAGTGTGGCCGCGTTTCTGCCAACGGGGTTCGCTTTGCCGTCACTTTTGGTCCAGTTGCGGATTTGCTTGTCGAATGCAAACAAGAGCGTTGCGAAAAGTAACAGCCACGGGACGATGAAACTGAACACCTCAGACGGCGTTATCAGTAGCAATATGGCACCCAGTACGCCGCCTAAGACTGATAACCCCAACAGGACAAATAGTGCGCGCCTGTCGAAGGCTTGAATCTCTGTCAGAAAACCAGCGGCACCGCCGAGGTATCCTGGGAACACGGCGACGGCGCTTGTTGCATTCGCCGGGATGGGAGGTACGCCAATGAACACCAGCGCCGGGAAAGTTAGAAAACTACCCCCGCCGGCAATTGAGTTCAAAACACCTGCAAGAAAAGCGGCGACACATATGATGGTGAGATCAAGCATTCCTCACCAGATAGTCATGCGCCGACAGGGCGAAAATATCGACAAGGGAATAGAGTTCATCCAACATGATGTATTCGTCGGCTGTGCCTAGGTTATGGGCCATCAATCCGCAGACAACGACTGGCACGCCTGCGTAGCGATACAGCCTGGCGTCAGACGCCCCGACACGCATGGTCACTGCCGGCTCTTGTCCCAAAACCTCAATACAATTTTGACGCACCGCTTCGATCACGGGGTGGTCCGGGGCGGTCCAACTGGGTTCGTATCGGCGCGTGATTTCAAGCTCAATCCCATCAACATCCTGACACATTCGGGTCATCTCAGCCTCGATCTGCGCAACTGAAACACCAACCGGTAGCCGGACATCACAAGTAAAATCAGCCCTGTCGGCAACCAGATTTGACAATCTGCCGCCGTCAATTGTGCCGAATGTGATTGTCACATTTTTCAGCACGTCCGTTTCACCTTCACCTGACATGCGTTCGGATTTTTCCGACCACTGATCAATGAGCGGGACAACATTGTTACCTGTGGTTTCAACCGGAAAAGACCGCAAGGATTTGAAGCTATCCATAACGGCGGTCAGTTTCTCGATTGCGCTTTCCCCGCGGTGAACATGGGCGGCATGGGTGGATTTGCCTTTTGCCGTAACCTTGGCCCAGATCATCCCTTTCTCGCCAAACCGCAAAATGTGCGGGGACCCGACGTCGCCGCTTATCATAGCGTCGCCTTTTGCGTGCGGCACGTTGTCGAGCAAGTATTGGGTTCCCAGCACCCCCATAGTTTCTTCGTCGCCGACAAATGTACCCACGATTTCGCCAGGGAAATCCGCCCCGATATCGGCTAGACATTTCATTGCCAGAAGACTGGCCGCGATGCCGCCTTTCATGTCAGAGATGCCCAATCCATAGGCTTTGTCGCCGTCCACTTCACCTTTTGGATCGCGCGTCCAACCAGACAAATCGCCGGCAGGGAACGTATCCATATGCCCGTTTAGGATCAGACGTTTTCCGGGGCGATTGCCCCGGAGACGGACGACAACATTATGCACCGGTTCTTCTGAGACAAAGCGCTCAATCTCGACACCAGGTATCGATGCTGCAATAGCTTCAATTTCATCTGCCATCGCCCGAACATCTCCTTTGGGCTGTTGGCTTTCGATTTTCACCAGACGAAGAGTTAGATCGACGACTTGTTTTCGATTTTTGTCGAGCCAAAACCATATTTTGTTGCGTACATTTGGCTCGGTAATATTGGCTTCCATTTTCACGCTTCCACCAGATCAGCTTGTTGATTTTTCTTCATCCGGCGTCGCTGCATCAGAACTACAGCGGCGTAAGCCAGAATGCCGAAAATGTAGATAATCTCCTTAGGCATCCGACCGGACTGCTCTAGACCAACTGACGTGATATAATCGCCCCAGGTAACCCCAAGCTGTTCGGCTGGGCCATTAAATCCAATGTCAGAGACCGCGGTACGCCCATCACTTTCGACCTCAACTGAGATGCCAACAGCTTCCAGCAAATTGTCCGATGCATTTGGAACAGTTGCAGTGAACAGTTTGAAGCGGTCCCCGTATTCGGTTTCGCGAGTGACATACAAACGCACTTTCTGCCCTTCTCCAACCGAGGTTTCACCGGCAACAACTTGTGCCATTGGTGCATCCTCATAGGCAGGGCTGAATCGATCCAACACAAAATCCGGACGGAAAAGGCTGATTACAACAAAAACCAGCAACACGGATTCAATCAGCTTCAGGCGAACGAACATCCACTGAAGTGTCAGGGACGAGAAGGCGAAGATAGCCATCAACGCAACGACAAAGATTAAGCCCCCTTGCCAGATACTGTCTACTCCGACCAGCAAAAGTTCTGGGTTGAAAATGAACACAATTGGAAGGATGGCCGTGCGGATCGCGTATTTGAAGGACTGGATGCCCGTCTTCATGGGATCTGCACCCGAGATGGCAGAGGCCGCAAATGCTGCGAGACAAACTGGTGGCGTCGCATCTGCCATGAGCCCGAAGTAGAACACATAAAGATGCACGGCAATAAGTGGCAGAACCAGACCCGACGCGTTGCCCAGCTCGACCATTACGCCCGCCATCAATGAGGCGACGACAATATAATTTGCCGTAGTCGGTAGCCCCATTCCCAGGATGATGCTGACGACAGCCACAAGGAACAACAGGATGTAGATGTTGCCCTGTGAAAGTGCTTCAACAATTCCAAGCATGGCGTTGTTGAGCCCGGTCGATGACACGATTCCGACGATGATCCCGGCCGCACCAACAGCTGCCGTTACGGCCGTCATTGATTTCGCACCAGCAACCAGTGAGTAGAATACAATTATCCCGCCCGACCGGAGACCTTTAAGGACCGACAAACCATGCTGACGCGCTAGTATCACCTGCTGCAACATAATGATTCCGGCCATCATCATAATTGACCAGAACACGGCGCTTCCTGGGCTCCAGCGCTTTACCAAAAGCAGATAAACCAGCATTCCGATTGGAACCAGGAAGTATGCACCTTCTTTGAACGTCTTGGCCATCGCTGGCAAGTCAGCCTTCGGAAGACCCACAAGCCCCATTTTCAGGCTTTCCAGATGCGATATGTAGAACAGCGAGATATAAGCGATAAACGCCGGGATCATCGCATGCACGATAACGTCATAGTAAGAAATCCCGATGAATTCAGCGATGATGAAGGCCGAGGCCCCCATGATCGGTGGCATAAGTTGACCGTTGATCGACGCCGAGACTTCAATTGCGCCTGCTTTGTCACCAGGAAATCCAGTCTTCTTCATCACTGGAATGGTAAACGCACCGGTGGTAACCGTGTTAGCAATCGAAGAGCCTGAAATCATGCCCGTCAAGCCAGATGCCAGAATTGCGGCTTTAGCAGGTCCGCCTCGGTATTTCCCGACGGCGGCAAAAGACATATCAAGAAAGAACTTGCCAGCGCCAGCTGTGTCCATGAATGCGCCAAACAGCACGAATAGAAATACATAGCTTAGCGAAACTGCGATAGGGATGCCAAAGATCGCCTCGCTGGTGAGCCAATTGTATCCGACCATCCGCGGGATGGAAACGCCCCTGTGGGAAATGATCTCTGGCATGTAGGGACCAAACAGCGAATAGACCATGAAAATACCGCAAACGATAACCAGCGGCGTACCGACCCCACGTCTTGTGGCCTCAAGCAACAAGAGCATCCCAACAGCGGACAGGATCACTTCGTACGGGATGCTAAATCCCAGGATATCCAAATTTGCCAGGATACCAGCGCGAAGAACGATGCCGTCATAACCCAGATATACGTACAAAGCGCTGGCCGCGGCGATGACCGCCAATATCAGGCTGAACCACGCCTTTCCTCCACGCTTTTCTTCGAATTTTGTCGGGAACAAGAGAAAGCAAAGGAACAATCCAAAGGCCAGATGGATCCCGCGTGCGGGCAAATCTACAAATATACCCCAGCCAAGGGCATAGGGAATCGGCGATGCGATCCAGAGTTGATATAGGGACCAAAGGGCGGCAAGGGTGATGAAGGTTTTTGGCCAAGGCCCAAAATAGTCGCTGCGTTCTACCTTCAGCGCTTCATCAACTGCTGCTTGTTGCAGTGATTTCTCTGACATGGTGCTTTCCAGTTTGGAAGAGAGATGGTCCCCGCCTGTTCAGCAGGGACCCAAAGGGATCGAAGGGAGGGAGAGGTTATTCGATCCAACCTTTTTCACGGTAGTAGCGCGCGGCACCTTCATGAAGCGGCGCGGAATTCCCGTTGTTGATCATGCTTTCAGGTTCCAGATTGGCAAAAGCCGGGTGCAGACCCCGAAAGTCATCAAGATTCTCGAAAACCGCGCGAACAACTTCATAAACGACGTCAGGATCGACGTTTTCATGTGAAACGATTGTCGCATACCCACCAAACGTTGTGACATCTTCTTTCTGTGAAGAATACACGCCAGCAGGAATGTCCGTTGCGGCGTAGAATGGGCGCTCTTCGATCAGTTTCTGCTCTACTTCAGTGTTAAGCGTGACGATCTGTGCGCCGCACCCTTCGGTCGCAACCGCGACACCAGAGTTGGGAACACCAACGACATAGGTAAAGGCATCAATGTTCCCATCGCACAGTGCGTTCGAATGCTCTGACGAAGTCATTTCGGTTATTAGGCCAAAGAAATCGCGATCTGTGCCATAGCGCTCCATCAGCAATTCCGTGGTGCCACGTTGACCAGAACCGGGGTTGCCGATGTTCAGTTTTTTCCCCTCAAGATCCATCCAGGATTTAATGCCGGATTCTGCGGACACAATCAGCTGGAACGGTTCAGGGTGTACTGAGAACACCGCGCGGAAACCTTCGTCGTTTACGACTTTGTCGGATGTTCCGTTGACGGCGTAATACTGCCAGTCAGATTGTGACACGCCAAATTCGAACTCGCCTTGCGAAATCTGGGCCAAATTGTAAGTCGAACCATTGCTGGATGGTGCCGCACATCGGAAGCCATGCTGCCGGCCCTCTTTTCGTCCTTCCGCAGCTTCTTTGTGAATCATGCGGCAGATTGCATTGCCTGCTACGAAATAGACGCCGGTCGGGCCTCCTGTTCCGATTGTTATGAACTTGGTTTCAGCTTGTACTGATGCAGACACCCCAAGCGATACCATTGCTGCCAGTGCAGATGTTGTCAGCAGTTTCTTCATCTTTTCCTCCCGCGGGTTTTCCAGAAATGCTGAAAATTAACCGCAGCGGAGCTATCCAATCTAATAATTTTAATTGCATTGTTTATAATCAATAATTATAGTCTTGGGCATGCAAATTCGAGAAGTGGAGTGTTTTCAAGCAATTATGACGGCCGGTACAATGACGCGGGCTTCGCAACTATTGGGGATTTCACAACCCGCGGTTAGCAATACGATAGCCACGTTGGAGCACAGGCTGGGATTCAAACTGTTTCTGCGTAAGTCTGGGCGACTCCAGCCAACCGCAGAGGCACTAATCTTTTACGATGATGCCCAAAGATTGTTGGAAGCAGTGGAGAGGACAAATGAAGCGGCAACCCGACTGCGACAAAGGAAATCTGGTCACATAACAATATCTGCCTTCCCCGGCATCTCGATAAAGTTTTTACCAAACCTCATCAGTAAGTTTTTGGAAGACCGTGAGCATGTGAAGATTCGCCTGCTTTCGCGCAGCTCACATATTGTGATTGAGCAACTTCCCAGCCAAATGTTCGACATTGCGATTGCAGAAAAACCCTCGCAATTTGTCGGTGTGGATGCTGAACAGTTCACATTCCATTGCCACTGCATTGTCGCAAAAGACCATCCACTCGCGAAGCTCGATGTGCTGACACCGAGGGATTTAGATGGTGTTCCATTTGCCGCTTTGTTCCGTGATCATATGACAACCTACCAGATTGCGAGAACATTTTCAGATGCAGGGGCACGATGGAACGTCGTCCTCGAAGCGCAGTATTTTGTGTCGCTTATTGAATTTGTCAGGTCTGGGAATGCGGTCGCTCTTGTCGATCCGATTAACAGCCAAGGATTCGATGATGACCTGGTTCGCATACCGTTTGAACCTGCAATTCAGTATCAAATTGGCGTTCTGACACCACAGGATAAAGCCGTCTCAAAGGTCGCTTCCGACTTTCTGGACTTGATGCGGGTGGAATTGCTCAATCGACAATAAGCCCCTCAGCCGTCTTAATCGCCTGAAAGCAACGACAGCAGACATTGGTGCAATCGCAGCGAAAGCTCAGTTTGTCCGCATCTCGGGATTTGCAAATTCTAGTTTGAAATGTCCGGTTTGGGCTGGGACCAGCCAATCATGCTTGCTGCGGAGAACGGCAACACTGAGCCCAATTTGCCCGTTCTGATTGTTGTAAACATCCGGAGGTTATGCCGACCCTTCCGTCATCCATGTGCTCCACTCGGGTGATCGGTTTAGGGCTTTTCCATCTGCACCCGCTGAATGTGCAATGCTGTAGGCTACAATACTTCCTTCTCAATGGAGTGGGGTACTATGGTGTTCGACTGGTTCGAAGGCATGGAAAACTGACGAACCAACGAATTCAAGAAGATAGTATTCGTTCAACCTAATTTGGCCCATTGGTGTCTGAAGACACACCGTGCTGGGCAAATCTTACCAATCCTTAAAGAAAATCGCCCAGATAGCTGCAATGATGACTCCGGCGCCGGCTGCGAACACCAATGCGATAGCGCAAATAAACAAACGCGGCTGGCTGGAGCGGCGGATAATCGAAAAGTGAATTCTTATCTGACCTCTAAGCAAACCATCTGCTGCCATCGATAAAGCAAAAAGGCCAAGTGACAGCGCACTGAATCCCCCCCATAGCCGTTGCCATTGCTCATCCTCAGTCAATGCCAACGGCAAACCGGTTACGACAAAAAGCGCTGCGAAGAGCCACATCAAATACGTAAAAATCATCGACCCGGTGACCACACGCCTTGTTCTATCCAGTAATTAACCAAAGCGGCTTGTGCATATTCACCAAGCTCAGGATGGTCGCTGAAATAGTACAAAAACCTCAATACGGCCTCGTTCTGTGCAGGCGTCAATTGATTGAACTTGGACTTCTTGAACTCATGCAGCATTTCTTTCGATGTGCCAGGGTCGAGTGCAAGTAGGATGCTTTCACTGGCATATTCCGGACTGTCTGAATTTCGCAGAGCCCAAAGCAGATACGCAGGCAAATAATACTGAAAGGCATTGGCGCTGAAAGCCGTGGGGGCAGCGTAACCGTGTACGATCATTTGATCGGTCATCTCATGCCATTTGACCCCGCCGTAGAATTCAAGAATATCCACGTCATCCATACATTCGGGGTGAAGAAGTTCATCATCAGCAGGTGAATCAAGGCCGTCAAATGCAGCAATGATCTGGGTTGCAAGATCTTCCGTGGTTGTCGTTACGTTTGGCATGGTGCCATATTAAACTGGCTGAAACCCCGAAATCGAGTGTATCAGCAACAAGTCGAAGTCGAGTGATTGCGATGGATACAGGACAGAGGCTCTTTCAGGACGTCAGTCATGAATTCCACGACAATTCCATCTATGCCTTAAATTTGATTTCACCTGACCCAGACACCGATGACTGGGTGAGTGAACTAAAACTCGATATCGATCATATTGAGGAGTGGATCAGGCGAGACAACGGGCATTTCAGTTTTTCCCTTTGTCAGGTCAATCTGTGTTTCGAGGGCGTTTCCGATCTTTCCGTCTCCTTTTCGTTTCCAAAGTCGACCATATCACCGCTGCCAATCGACCGGATTACCCGGTCCAGAGAACCAGTTCGGATCCACGGAATGGATTATTCCGAATTTGCCTGGACCATCGAACTGAATGACCGCCGCGGCGGTCGCATATGCTTCCACGCCACCGGGTATCGCTTTGAAAGGGTCGGAAAACCCGTCACCTGCGAGGAACAATGTATACCCAAACATTGGCGCCTACCGCAGTAGATGCAGAAGACTGTGTGACCGCCTCGGCAACGAATGCCATTGGAGCCCACCTGCCATCTCACTTCAATCGTAATTGGGTACGCATTTGGTAGGAGGTACTGCACCTGTCACAATTGACTGCGAGTGTATTCAGCATAGTCAGACCGAATACGGAAACGGGTTTTCGTTTGCTGAGGATCAGCTTTGCCGCGCCTCTCAGATGCTACAATGCCCGCTTTGCGTGGCGATATCACTATGAGAAAGTGCCGCCGCCCTGTCTGGCATGGTCGTCGCGGTCAAACCAAACCAACGACAATTGTATCAAGCCATTGTCGTCGAGGGTCCACTCCTCCCAGCCCAACAGGCGGACAGGAGAACCTTCGCGCTTTCCAGGGCCGACGAGCATACCGGTAAAGAGAGCGTGGTTCCCTGATAAACGAAAATCATGCAGCAACACAGAAGAACCAGGAAAATCACGGAAGAACGGTGCCGCGTAATCCGAAGCAATCGCGCCCCGACCTTGAATCGCCTTGCCAGAATTGAGCCGCGCCGCCCCATCTTCAGCGAAATGTGCTGCTACCTGTGCCGGATCGTTGGAACTCCACGCAGCAGCATACGAAGAAGCTTTCTCCAGCGCATCAGCAAACAACATTTCGGTTGCCCCTTTCTCGAACATGGCCGCTCTTTGGCTTTGAAGGTGAGCCCATGGATGTATCTTAGACGCGTACGTGCAATAAGTCAGAGGTAACCTCGTTTTAGGCGTTCGGTTGCGGCGCAGCGAAAGAGCGCTCATCCGAACCGGGCGTTCGCAAAACTCGCAGCGACAGCGCCGGACGCACCCAGTTTTCTGTTTTCTGCGGGGGTGACGAAAGTCGGCTACGTCTGAGCCAACCGATATTCCATCAGCACATGTCTCGCGCGCTTCACTGCCACGTTCCCAAATTCGTGAGCGCTATTCCGTGGACCCAATCAGAGCATACGACTAGCATCAGTGATTACTCAGCACGAAGGGAGACAAACATGTCGAAGTTCACCAATAGAACAACTGCCCATGGGGTTGCTGCAATCGTAATCTGCTGTTTCGCAACGGCCACACAGGCGCAATCGGCAGGCGAGGAAATGTCGTTTTTCATCACCAGTGTAGGTAAGGGGGACGGTGCGAATCTAGGCGGCCTTGAAGGCGCCGATGCTCATTGCAACGAGCTTGCTTCGGCGGCCGGTTCTTCGAAAACTTTTGCGGCCTATCTGAGTACTTCTATGTCCATTGATCGCAGCACTGACCCGATGACAATCACCAATGGTATTTCTGCACGCGACCGGATCGGGTCGGGTCCTTGGTATAATGCCAATGGAGAGCTTATCGCCAACAATGTTGAAGACCTGCACAGTGACGGTGTGAATATCAATCTACAGACCGCGCTCGACGAAAACGGCAACCCTGTCAATGGGCGTGGTAGTCAGCCGAACAAACATGACATTCTGACCGGCTCAGATTCCGCTGGATATTTCTCGACGGCAGGTGGTGACACGACATGCAGCAACTGGACTTCGAATAGTGAGGACGGATCCGCGATTGTCGGACACCATGACCGTGTAGGTCTCAACGATGCTCGAAACATGTTGTCTTGGAACTCATCGCACGGCTCGCGCGGTTGCGGGGAGGAACATCTGCCACGTTCTGGCGGGGCGGGCTTATTTTATTGCTTCGCAACCGACTGATCAGGCAGCATTGGTGCGCGTGTCACCCGCATTGCACCTGATATTGTCTGGTTGGCTTTAAAGGTCGCGTTCTGGAAACGGTTTTTGGGCAGCAAAGCCCAATTGCCATTTCGGCCTGTGGCCGACACCGAATTAGGAGATTCGCAATTTCTATCGACAGTTTTGCGGACACTGAGATTGGAAGACACTTGGCCGACGCTGCACGTCGTTGCCGCATGGTTTTCTTCACCGGACTACCAGCATCTGGAAAGTCATTCCTGTTGCGCCAGCAGATATCCGTCTCGATCTCCTTGGGACGTTGTGTGCATATCATGCGTTGGGATACGGGGCTCGCGGCGTTTCAAACCGAAGATATACTCGCGAGGTATCCGGATGTTTCGGATGGAACTCATCCGTTGATCCGAAAGGCAGCCGGGCTGTGGGGGCGGAGAGCCCTGGCGCGATGGCTGGCGGAGAATACCGACCCCACAGGCATGATTGTCGGTGAAGTCCCTATCATCGGAAACAGGTTTTCAGAGTTCATCCAGGCGCAGCCCGATCAGATTGAGCCTGCCTTAGCTTCCGAGGAAACCACATTCATCTATCCGGTTCCTACAAAGGGCTTGCGTGCCAATCTCGAAGCTATTCGAAGATCTACGTTTGCGAACCCCAGACATCCTGATGAGGCTAGGGACGCGCCACCATCCACAATGGAACTGGCTTGGCGCCAGACATGCGCCAAGGCTGCGGAGTTGGGCTTAGTCTCTGAGGTGGACATCCATTCTCCGTACGAGGAGATGATCTATGTGCGTTTTTTTGAGCACCTGCTGCAACACCGAAACGCCATCGGAATTGGGGTCGATACGATTTATTCGGAGGCCGGGTCAGCCTATGACCTGGATGTGAACGTCTTAGAACTCAGTGCAAGCCCGGACGAAGTACAATGTGCTGTCGCAGAGGTAGAGGCCGCTTTCACCGTCGAGGAAGCCGCCCGAGACGTCGAAAACTGGTATCAAGTGTAGTCCCGGGCAAAAGTCAGCTCCATTGGTATACCCGAAACCGCTAAGGTTGGTTGCGAAGGTCCAAATTGGGCTGCGAGCGGCCAATGATACTGACCGCAGGTAGCGGCAGTTCTAAGTTCAACCAGCCGTTGCCGAGCAGCCATTTGCTGGGTTAGCCTTGTCAGTATGAGGGCGAACGTTTCGATCATCGGGACATGGGTATTGAAGAGTTTCGTCGCGGAGTTTGACGACGGCTCCACTCTCCAACCCTATGGCGACAACCCGCAAGGCCGCATCGTCTACGCGGGCGATGGGTTCATGTCGGCTCACTTATGGAACCCCGACACCCATGTTGAGGGAACCAACTCACGTGACTACCCCAGTTACTTCTCGTACTGCGGTGATTGGTCAATTGAAGGCGAAGTCGTTCGGCACCGAGTTCATGCTTCGACCGAAGCATCTTGGGCTGGGCAGGACAAATTGCGAACCATGGCGTCAATTGGCGAGCTCTTGGAATTGACGGCGGAAGAGGTCGTCTTCGGGGGAAAGGAAGGAAGGGGTATTTTGGTTTGGGAACGCCTTAAGAATTAGCCGACAGCGGCAATCGGCCAACGATCACTTCGTTCGCAACTAGGGAGCTGAAAAGTCTAGTTACGAGTGCCGGCTTTGGGCTGGTAGCGGCCTACCGCGCACATTTCAAAAACCGGCGACACTTACGCTTTTTAGACCTGCTTTGGAGCGAGTTCTCCCCACTCATCCGCGCTCATGCTTTTCCGCGTTAACCCATCCTCTGAGGCGAATTGAGCTGCTTTGAGTAGGAGAACGGCCACCGTGATGGCGTCTACCTCGCAGCGTTTCTCGAATTCTTCGGTATTCTCATTGGGGCCTTCTTCCGACATTCCCATTCCCCTCTGTATCTGACGCTTTCGGGCAATTGGCTAACTTTGCATAATACTTCATCGCCCTCAGAAAGCCAGTTCTCGGGCGTGCGAGCGCTTCTTCAGGAGAGGCTCTAATTCTGCAAACAAGCTCGTCTTCCAGCGCGAGTAGTTTGCGATGGTGCAGAAGGACGGGAGACCGGTTCCGGTACTCTTCATTGCTCGTTTTGCTGGGTGTCATCTGGCGACACATCCTGCTCATTGTCAGACGTTGCTTCAATCTCCCGTACAGCCAACTCTGCAATTTTTCGAACCAGATACCAAACGCTGCTACGGCGTGTGTGCCCCTTGATCCAGCCGGTCACATCCTGAGCCGGGATGTCGAGATGTGGGGCTTCGTCTTCGAATACTCTGACTTTGTAGTCGGAGATATCAGAAAGTCCGGACATGTTCCCTGCACGGGCTTCCGCGATTGGGGTACGATTTACATAAACAACAACTCTTAGCATTTTTTGTCTTTCTTATTTTGTGGCGTTTCCATGCTTGGACCCTCGTGGGCCCGCCTTAGTTCCACGAGTGGTTTTTGGTCTTTTGATGCAGGAGGCCCCGTACCAGCCGTCTCAGAACTCGCACTGATCTGTGCTGCTCATAGGTGCCTACCAGAGCTTCGATGTCGCCGAGATCCAGCCGAAAGAACTCGGGCCTCAACCCAAACTCATTGGCGAATTCGCTCACCAGGCTTTGAATGATCGCAGGTAATTGCTCTGGTGTCGGGGCCGGGATTTCATAGATTGTGCAACGGCTGAGAAGAGGGGCGGGTACGCCAGTCAGATCATTTGCTGTCAGAATCCAACTCACATGCGAGGCATCCACGTCGGCAGCCAGGTACTTCTCTCGATATCGCCTAGCCTCAGAGGGCTCGAGCAACGCCAGAAGTTCGCCGGTGATATCTCCGTTTCGGCTCGCGTGCGTCTTGTCGATTTCGTCGAGGATGACCACTGGGTTAAGGACCCGTGCCGTTGCCACGGCCTCCGTTACGATCCCTGCATGCGCGGAACTCCATCCGATAGAGAGGCCAAACAAATGGTTCTCCGATTTGCCGCCGACATTTGCGCTCTGCACATAAAGGCCGAGAGCTTTACAGGCTGTCTTTGCAAAAGCCGTTTTGCCGACGCCGGGCTCGCCAACCAGTAGAGTCGGTTGGATATGAAGGATGTCAGATCCGATGCTCCATCGACACTCGATGTCATGGGCCATCCCCTCGATGACGAAGTTGCAATGAGGGAACCTTTGGGAAACTGTACGAAGCTCGTTCAACGCATCAAGTGAGGCCAGTCGGGCAAATTGATTGCTCCAGGTTGTGAGTTGCTTGATATGTTCCGGCATCTCGTTTCGGAGCGTGCGCGGCAGGTATTCAAAGTCTACCCTGTCCAGAAGATACTGTGCAGCGGTAGTCTTCTCACCCTCTGCGCGAGAAGCTTCCATGCGCATATCGGCAGTATGACGTTCGGAGATGAGGCCCATGACCTCTTTCCAGCGCTTCTGGCTCGTCATCT
Source organism: Ruegeria sp. SCP11 (assembly GCF_040329455.1). NCBI lineage: Bacteria > Pseudomonadati > Pseudomonadota > Alphaproteobacteria > Rhodobacterales > Roseobacteraceae > Ruegeria > Ruegeria sp. SCP11. Next base: position 177,044 of record NZ_JBDZYG010000009.1, read on the forward strand.
GTTCCACCGTGTCTTGGGCGAAGACGGCGAGAGCAGGATCGATTTCCCTCAAACGGTTGATTTCAGTCTGCCGCCAGTTGTCAGGCTCATCGCTAAACCTTGCGATTTCTTCAGATCGTTGATTGATCACCTTGAGAAGATCTTCAGCACTGGCTCTTTCCAAAATCATTTTCTTTACGATTTCCCAGGACGCGCGGGAGTTAGCTGCGCTCAAAACAGGGCGGAGGATGTCTGCCTCGTCATGGCAGAAGCCAGCCAGCGCAAAGATTTCATCTTCTTCCCAGGTTGTTCCACTCATCGAGCTACCAACCTTTCGCCACACAGGCGGGGCATCGGTGACCCGAAGCGCCCCAGGCAATTTGGCCGATATAGCCGCAGCTTCGGCACTGATGCGCATCTCGCTTGGCGCGAGTATTCAAGCGCACTGTGGGAAAAGTCTCCATCCGCTCAGTGGCTGCCTCATGCGCGTGCCAGCAGCACAGGTTGACATGCCACGCCGCGATGACCTGAACCGTAGAGGCGTTACCGCACCGCTCACAGGACATCTCAGCTTCCTGCATAGCTTGCTGCAACCGCAGTTGAATGAACGTGTCTTCCTGCGCGCCATCCAGGTAGATCCGAAGCGAGCCGAATTTCTGCTTGATCTGGCCGACCGAAGGATAGCCCTCCTCACGCCGGTCGCAGTGCTTCTTGATCGCTTCAAAGCACTCGGTGACAATCCGAACCCAGCCCAGATTGTCTTTCCCCAGATATCGCTCAACGGAGCCGCGGATGTCATCGTAATCGAAGATGTCACTCATCCGCCGTATCCCCGGTTCTAGGGCGCTCGGATTCTTGCACTGAAGCGATTTCCTCCAGCGTAGCAATGAGACGATGCAGGCCTTTTTCTGTCTCTGCCGCCACCGTCATTTTGAGAGCGGAGAAGTGTTCGTCTGGTAAGTCGAACAGGCATTCAGCGACGTTTCGATGATTGATACTGTCAGGATCGAATTCGTGAAAAGGGAATACCAATCGCAGAATGGCGTCTGGAGGAAGACGGCGCCTGTCTTCTTTCCCATCGTCTGAGTACATGCGACCTGTAGCACCATGAAACAGAAGCGTTTCTTTCAGCTCACCAGTCTCAATGCGCTTTTTAACTTCCGATAGAAGCTCGTCGTTGGCGTAGAGCTTCAGGCGTCTTTTCAGGTCTTCATTTGTTTTGGGGTCTTTTGACATGGAATGCCTCCAAAGGATGGTAGGAGGCGTCGGAATCGAACCGACTCGTGCACTCTAATCCGGAGCTATCACAGGGGTATAAGCCCCGCCCGCATACCAATGCTGCCTCCCGCGTGTTTCGCGTGGGGTATCGACTCAGGTCGATATTCGTTGGCAGTGGATGCGTGTGTGTGTCATGGGGCGAAGCTGAACCAGCGCGGGGCATCGTGTCAACATGAAGCGTGCAAAACGTCGTGATTCACCGCGTAGTTCCGGGAGCTTTCTATCATGGGTTGTGTAAATTGCCGCCTTCCGACCGTCTCAGGAATACAGATTTCCTGCTTAAAGTGAGAATCGGCAGGTGATTCTGATCTTATGAAGAGCGCCCGAAAGTCCGATGTCTTAGTCGGCGCGAACTGGTTTTCAGTTTCCCTGTCTTTTCCGAAGCCGCAGATTATCAGCTCGTACGTCACTCCACACAAGGCGATCAGTATCGTGGTCAAAGTGGAACCTGCCTGGATCTCACCAGCCTTTTTTCACGCAACTGGGGCACCTCCGCCTGTCATCTGAGCGGTCGATATGTCCAACGTAACCACAGACCGCACAGACGAGGTGCTCGGGTGCGTCCGTCCGGCGGAAATAGCGGCGTTTGTGCTCATTGAACCGCCTGGCCGCTTCCTCATGCGCGCACCAACAGCATAACGTTATGATCCAGCTTCCTAAATTCTGCGGGCGCGCCGCGTTCCCGCATCGCTCGCAGCTTTGGTTTGCCTTATTGATAGTAGCTGTGACCCAGCTGTGGATGCGTTCATCCTTGGATGCCTTGCTGAAGTAGATCCGAAGTTCGCCAAACTTTTCCTTGATTTGGAGAACCTTTGGATACTCGATCTCAATCTCGTCACTTCGTGCTTTGATGTGCTCAAAAAGTTCAGTCACGATCCCTGACCAGCCCAGTGGGGTCTCACTTAATTCGAGCTCAACGCTTTTCTGAATGTTGTCGTAGTCGACCACGTTGATGGTGGCTTCAGCTTCAGACATTGCGCGCTCTCCTGGAATTCCGCCGGTAGGGGGTCAGTTCCGATTGGGTTCCGGCAGCACTTCGGTGGACAAAATGGTCTTTGCTTGGCACGTCAACTGCAAGTTGTAGTATCTATTACTACAGGAAAGTCGCGTTTCTTTGTGCTGGATTTGCAACTGCTTCTCGCCACCCATGACCACAGGAACTATCGGCCGGGCGGTGAGGTTTTTCCTAAAGCGCGTGCTTCTCATGCCTTTGCTGTTCCAACCGTTCTATCTCGGCTTTCAACAGCACGATCCTCTGAGATGTCTGATGTTCCGCAATCAGATCGAGAAACATCTTGGTCTTACCGCCATGTTTCATGCCATAGCGCTCGTAGACCAACGCATTGAACTCATCCAGTTTCGCCTTCGGGATCCGGAACTGGACATGCTCGTATTGTTCAATCTCTGTTTTTGCCATCGAATTCTCCCTTGTCTCGCGAACGCATTAGAAGGAAGTCTGCGGCTTTCCCTAAGCTTCAGGCAAGACGTTGGTGCTCAGACAAGCTAAATGTGTGCCGTTCATTGAAAGATTCAGGTGCCCGCACCACGCAGAACGAACCCGCCATTCAATTGGCGACCTTGAATGGCGGGTTCCGGTTTTTCGGTGACGGTTCTGGATGGACTTCACCCGTGTTGTGAAGTGTTCCACCAATGCGGCCGCATGAACTGCGGGATCGCCACGGTTTTGCCACTCAGCTTCTTTACAGATCCTTCCGTCAACTCAAGCGCCATCCACGCCTCTGGTGCCGACATCAGGTCCGGGTATGGTGTCTGCTTATCTGTCGGGGCAAATCCGTACCGAGGATAAAATGTCGGGACGCCCAGCACGAATACCGCATCCGTCCTAACGGAACTGAGATGTTCAATGCTCGCCTCCATGATCTCTTTCCCAACGCCGTGGCCCTGATACGCTGGTAGTACCCCGCAAGGTGCCAGCAGGTAACAGTTCGCGTCTGGGTGATCTACGAAGTTAAACGGAGTAAACAGCACGTTGCCTACGATCTTCCTGTCGCGTTCGGAACTGATAGAAATCGTGTCCGGGAGGCCGAGGAAGTCTCTGGCAAGCTGAGCGATGTCCTCTCCTTCTTCTTTACCAAAGGCCAGCCGGTGGACTTCAATAATAGCGTCAATGTCTGCGTGGTTCATGGTTCTTTCCTATCTTTGGCTCATTTGGGCGCGCACGGATTTGATCCCCAACGCGGAGGCGCGATAGGGATTGCCGTTTTTCGAGTGGATAAAGCGCTTTTTCAGCAAGCGTTGGAAAACACTCAGAGTGCAGTCGGACAGCACATAGCCGTCACGCGTATAACAAGTGACGTCATGGACTTTTCCGTTTTCCAGGCGTTCGAAGTGGATCGCCCCGCCAAGGGCGAGTTCGTGCAAAACACGTTGCTCGTGCTTTGAGATATTCATTGGGATGTCTCGATTTTACGAAAGCACAACAAAAAGGACACTCAGCATCGCGCGTGAGTGTGCCCATCAGTGTTGGTGTTCCTGAATTTGTTCGCCAGGAACGGGCGTTAGGCCCGGGTCTCTTTCATAAAATCTCCGTTGTGTGAGGCGTACGCCTCATACGTTTGGCGCAGATAGTCCTTCAGGCAAGACGGGTCAATATCTCTTAAGGCCCGGATGTCTCATTTTGAGTGGTGGTACGCATCACTTGCCGTGCGCGCCAGCATCCAATCGATGCCTCGTAAGAAGTCGTCGGTTGTTAGCGGATTGTTTTCTCAAGTTGACGCGGAGAAGATAAATGTTTGGCAAGAAGATGGGTGAACTAATCCCTCGCAGTTGCCCGTAAACTGAAACCCTCTGATAAGGGTTGAATTTCGCTCATCAAAATGCACCTTTGATTGAGATTTGATGCTTGTAGTTGACTGATTTGAACGACGACTACCAACAATTGAGCGAATTCTTTAAGCCACGCAAAGGTATGGGCAAATCGTGCAAAACTATGCGCAAATAGAGCGCAAAACTATGGGCGAAGGCTCCGTAATTTTCCGAATGTAATCAATGTCAGGGACGCAGTGTTATGCGCGCACCTACAGTTATTGTCGGTACGGTCAAACTGGTTCCCTACGTTAAGCCGGGCGACCCAAAATCCGGTGATTTGATCCGCGAACTGGGCGGCAAATATAGTGCGGTTCTATTGGCCAATCACGGTCTTGTCGTGTCTAGAAAAGACCTCTTCTCAGCGGTCTGTGCAGCAGAAGAGCTGGAAGAAACGGCAAAGTTGCTCGTGGCAGTGCGTGGTATGCCAACCCGAATGTTGGATGCAGAACAAGTCGCAGACCTCAAGGGAACTTTCGGAAGGATTTAATCCGGCACCGAAAAGGGGAGTGTGCAAACTTTTGGGCAAATCGTGCAAAGCTATGCGCAAATATCGCGCAGAATTATGTGCGAACTTCAAAGATTTTCTTTAATGAAATCAATGCCGGTAATGCAGCGTTATAAGCGCACCTACAGTTGGTGAAGGTGTGCGAAGTGTTATGCGCACACCTGCACATGCGCAGAACTCCAACCCAAAGACAGACCAAACAAGTGGTTTTCTGCCTTAGATGCCTAAAGCTGTCAGGAGCGAATTTGTGAAAAGGGAAAACCAACCGCAGAATGACTTCTGGATGAAGATAGTGTCTGTCTTTCTTTCCGAGGTCTGAGTAAATGCGGCCTGAATCACCATGTAACAGAAGTGTTTCTTACAACACACCAATCTCGATGTGCATTTCGACTTCCGAGAGGAGATCGTCGTTGGCGTACATCTTTAGGCGCCTTTTCAGTTCTTCTTTCGTATTGAGTTCTTTTGACATGGCGTGCCTCCAGACGATGGTAGGAGGCGTCGGAATCGAACCGACTCGTGCACTCTAATCTGGAGCTATCACAGGGGTATAAGCCCCGCCCGCATACCAATGCTGCCTCCCACGTGTTTCGCGTGGGCTATCGACGCTAAGCCGATATTCGTTGGCAGTTGATGCGTGTGCTTGTCATGGGTCGAAACTGAACCAGTACGGATTGCCGTGTCAAGAAGAAGTGTGCCGAATGTCGTGATCCGCCGCGTAGTTCGGGGAGTTTTCAATCTTGGATTGTGGAATTTGCTACCGTTCGACCGTAGTGGCACGCAGGTTCTCCACGAGAAGGAAGATGAGATAGTTGATTGGAGTGAAGCTTGTCGCGAACTTACCAGACTTTTTTCACGCAGCAGGGGCACCTCTGCCTGTCGTCGGATCGGTCAATCTGTCCAAAGTAACCGCAGACTGAACAGACAAGGTGCTCGGGTGTGTCCGTTCGGGGGAAGAAGCTGCGTCTGTGCTCATTCAAACGTCTGGCCGCTGCTTCATGAGCGCTCCATTAATGTAATGATCCAACCCTCTAAATTCTGAGGGTGCCCTGCGTTCCCTAATCGCTCGCAATATTGGTTTGCCCTATTGATAGCAGCTGCGACGTAGCTGCTGATGCGTGCGTCCCCGGATGCTTTGCCGAAGTAGATCCTGAGCTTGCCGAGTTTTTCCTTGATTTGGAAAACTATTGGATACTCGATCACGATCCCTGACCGCACGGACTATTGGCTCGACCAGAGGATATTCGCCTTCAGCGCTTGCTATCCATGCTGGTGCTGTTCCAGATCGTTCGATCTCGGCTTTCAACAGCGCGATCCTCTGCGGCGTCTGATGTTCCGCAATCAAATCGAGAAACATTTGGTCTTACTGCCGTGCTGTCATGCGATAGCGCTCGTAAAGCATCGCGTTAAACTCACCCAGTATCGCTTTTGGGATCCGAAACTGGATATGCTCATATCGTTCAATCTCTGTTTTTGCCATCGAATCCACTCTTGTCATCCAAGGATTGCAGACCAAAGACTCTGGTGTCGCCATGGCCTCGGCTATGCCCAGAACGTTTCCTGAACTATGGCCCTTCGATTGCCGTTGGGGGTTGCGACCGTCAGAATAGAACCAGCGTCCCAGTGACCGGTATCGACCATGCCAATAGCGACGTTTGTTTCAAAATCCGGTGACCAGGCAGCGGACGGGATCTGACCAACCCGCTTTCCGTCTTTGAACAGAGGCCAACCTGAACGAGCAGGGGGCACGGGATCACCGGTTATGGAAATCGCGCGGACTTGTCGGGCCGGGCCCGCTTCGGCCTCGCGCGCAAGTGCTTGCATGCCTATGTGGTCGCTGTCCTCGCCCGGTTTGCAGAATTTGCCCAAACCACATTCCAGTGGCGAGTTTTCCATAGTCATGTCGTTGCCATAGCTCAATAACCCGCCTTCGATCCGTTCGATCAGGTTTGGACATCCCGGGCGAACATTCAGATCAGCGCCGGCTTCGAAAAGGGCGTTCCACAATGGCATTCCGTAGGCACCGTTTTCGACATAGATCTCATAACCGCCCTGTTTGGAGTAACCAGAGCGCGCGACCACAAAGGACGTGTCCTGAAACGCCAACCGTTTGTAACGGAAAAAGCGAATGTCCCGCACCTCGTCGCCAAAGACCCGCGCCATCAAGTCATCCGACTTCGGCCCTTGAACGGCCAACGGTGAAACGTCAGGCTCAAACACCTGCACATCCATACCCGCACCTACTGCCAACCCCTTGACCCACAACAACAGGTCGCTGTCGGCGATGGAGATCCACCAGCGATCCTCGCTGTGTTTGATTGCCACCGGATCATTCAGCATGCCGCCGTTCTCATCCACAATTGGAACGTAGTAGCACTGGTCTTCTTGCATTTTCTCCAGATTACGAGGGGTTAACCGTCGCATTAGGTGGCCCGCATCGAGGCCATTCAACTCAATCTGACGTTCACAGGACACATCCCAGATCTGCACATGAGATTTGAGGTGCCGGTAGTCGGCCTCGACGCTTTCAAAAACCGTAGGCAGCAGCATCCGGTTGTAGACGGTATAGGCGGTAACGCCCTTGTCCTCGACCCCTTTGGAAAAGGGTGTCTGGCGCAGGCGGCGAGATTGAGACAACAAACGCATATCAAAGGTCCATTGACTTGGCGCGGTCCCGAAGCTGGAACTTCTGGATCTTGCCGGTGGAGGTTTTTGGGAGGGTTTCAAAGACGACAGATTTGGGGGCCTTAAACCCGGCCAGATGGTCGCGGCAGAAGGCAATGATGTCGTCAGCCGTTGTCTCAGCCCCGTCGCGCAACTCGACGAAAGCGCAGGGGACTTCTCCCCATTTCTCGTGGGGCATCGCAACAACAGCAGCGGCCTGGACCGCTTCGTGTCGATACAGTACGGCTTCGACCTCAACGGACGAGATGTTCTCGCCGCCCGAGATGATCACGTCCTTCAGGCGGTCTCGGATCTGGATGTAGCCGTTTTCGTGCATGACCGCACCGTCGCCGGACCAGAACCAACCGTTTTCGAAGGCTGCCGCGGTAGCATCGGCGTCCTTGTAGTACCCCGCCATCACCGTGTTACCCCGAAGGGCGATCTCCCCTTGCGTTGAGCCGTCACGCGCCACAGATGCGCCATTGCCGCGATCGATTACGGTGACCTCTTCGACCATCGGAAAGGCAATGCCCTGTTGGGCCTGCAATTCGGCTTGCTCGGCGGGGGAGAGATCATCCCAGTCGTTTTGCCAGAGGCATTGAGAGATGTGGCCATAGGTTTCCGTCAGGCCGTAGACCTGCATGACGTCAAATCCCATTGATTTGGTCTTTTCCAGCACCGAGGGCGGCGGTGGTGCACCTGCGGTCAACACGCGGATCGCGGGATCGAAGGGAGCCGCACCGCTTTCGGCTTCGGCCAGCATCTGCAACACGATAGGTGCCGCACCGAAATGGGTTACGCCGTGCGTGCGGATCGCGTCCAGAATACGGTCTGCTGCCGGAACACGGGTGAACACAACCGTCGCACCGAGCATGGCCATCAACCACGGGTGCCCCCAACCATTACAATGGAACATCGGCACAACGGACAGATAGACCGGATAGGGCGGCATCTGCCACGCAGTCCCAGTGCCGAGCGCCATCAGATAGGCTCCGCGATGGTGATAGACAACGCCTTTGGGGCGCCCGGACGTGCCGGACGTGTAGTTCAACGCAATGGCTTCCCATTCATCGTCAGGCAATTCTGAGGGCAGGGGCGCGGCTTTGGTCAGCGCCTCAAAGGTCTGACCGCCGAGACTCTCACCCGTAACCGCAGGATCGAGGATCTCGACCACTGGCAAGGTCCGACCGAGTAGATCGAAGGCTTTGGACAAAAGCGGTACCAGCTCTTGGTCCACGATCACCAGTTTGGTGTCCGCGTGATCCAGAATGTAGGCGATGGTTTCCGGTTCCAACCGCGTATTCAGCGTGTTGAGGACTCCACCCGTCAGCGGCAGTGCAAAGTGCAACTCGAAGAGTTCGGGGATGTTTGGGCTGAGCACTGAAACGGTATCGCCCTTTTGCACGCCAAGCTCGACCAGTCCACCGGCCACGGCGCGAATGCGATTTGCAGTTTCGGCCCATGTTCTCTGAATGTCACCATATATCACCGCTGTTCGCGCGCCGTGCAAACTTTCGGCGCGGCGCAGGAAGGACAACGGTGACAAAGGCACATAGTTTGCTCGCGTCTTCTGAAGAGCTTCGAATTGGTGACGCATCCCGGTTCCGCCTGACTTAGCTGTTTGGCCGCACGCGGGCGGCGGTTTTGTTTGCAAAGGCTTCCAGGCGCGCACGGGCCGCAGGTTGGGTATTGACCACTCCGCCCACCACAGCCTCTGCATAGGCTGCGTCCATGCCGGACATGTTGTTCAAGTGGCTGATCGCCGAACAGATCGCGAAATTGGTCAGTGGCAGGTTCTGCGCAATTTGTTCTGCCAGTTCCATCGCCTTGGCCATGCTGCCACCTTCTTCGGTGATGTATTGCGCCAGCCCCAGATTAACAGCCTCTTGCCCCTGGTAGACACGGCCTGTCAGGATCATGTCGATCATGCGGTATTTGCCGATCATGTCTGACACGCGGATTGTTGCTCCGCCGCCGGTGAAAATCCCGCGTTGCCCTTCAGGTAAGGCGAAATAAGTGCCGGGATCAATCACTCGAATGTGCGCCGCGCTGGCGAGTTCCAAGCCGCCGCCGACAACGGCACCTTTCAAAGCAGCGATAATCGGCACGCCGCCATATTCCATTTTGTTGAACGCCTCGTGCCAGCGCAGGCAGACATGCATGAAGTCATCCGGGCTGCGGTCGGCTTTCCAATGCTCGACGAGATCAAGACCTGCGCAGAAGTGGTCGCCGTCACCCGTAAGAACCACGGCCTTGACACCGGCCATACGCGCACCGCTAAAGAAACGGATCAGTTCCTCGATGGTGGCCACATCCAGCGCGTTGCGCTTTGAAGGGCGGTTCAAAGTCACGACATACAGGCCGTTCTCTCGCTCGGAAATCGCAAGATTTTCATAGGTGTCGGGGTTCACGACGTCATTCATAGGTCAGGCCCTTTCGAGGAGCTATTCGGGGAAAACAGCGTCAAGCAGGCTGCGCGAGCCGTGCAAGATGCGGGTGTGCTCAGTTGTGCACTCGGGCAAAATGTGCTGAGCAAAGAAAAGTGCAGTGGCGATTTTTTGGGTCATGAATCGCGCATCCTGCCCATTGTCCAATGCGGTTTGCGCAGCCAATGCTCCCTTTGCCAGTTTCCACCCCGCCGCCAGCGTACCCGCGAGCATCAGGAACGGGACAGAACCCGCAAAGGCTGCGTCGATATCCTTTCGGCTACTTTCCAACAACCAATCCAATGCGGTTTCATACGCGCCGCGCGCCTGCGAAAGGCTCGTGCCAATGGCTTGTGCAGTAGAGTCACCTTTAGCCAGTTTGGCTTCGGTTGCTGCTATTCGGGCCGCAAACTTACGGGCAGTCTTACCCCCATCACGCATCACCTTGCGCCCCAGAAGGTCGTTTGCCTGAATGGCAGTGGTGCCTTCGTAAATCGGCAGAATGCGGGCGTCGCGGTAATGCTGAGCGGCCCCGGTTTCTTCGATAAAGCCCATGCCGCCGTGGATTTGTACGCCAAGCGAGGCGACCTCAACTGCGCGTTCAGAGCAGAAACCTTTGACCAGCGGAACCATGAATTCGGCCAGTGCAGCCATCTCCGGATTGTCTTGATGATGTGCGATGTCCAGCAACCCTGCTGTAGCAGCCGCCATGGCTCGCCCGCCTTCGGTCAGGCTGCGCATCCGTAGGAGCATACGGCGCACATCCGGGTGCTCGATGATGGCGACTGCATCTTTGGTCTGACCATTCACCGGACGGCTTTGCACCCGTTCGCGCGCATAGCTCAGAGCACGTTGGTAGGCGCGATCAGCGGTCGCAATGCCCTGCACACCAACGGAAAATCGTGCGGCGTTCATCATGAAAAACATGTACTCGAGACCGCGATTTTCCTCGCCAATCAGGAAACCAGTAGCGTCTGTGTATTCAAGCACCGCCGTCGGGCTGGCGCGAACACCCAGCTTATGTTCGATGCTCACGCAGTTGACCGTATTTTCTGATCCTAACGTCCCGTCCGTTTCCACAAGCTTCTGCGGTACGATGAACAGGCTCAGCCCCTTGGGCCCGGCAGGTGCCTCGGGTGTACGGGCCAACACCAAATGGATGATGTTCTCGGTCAGATCATGAGCGCCATATGTGATGAATATCTTCGTTCCTGAGATGCCATAGCTGCCATCTTCACGTTGCACCGCCTTGGTTGCCACGCGGCCAAGATCGCTGCCCGCTTGCGGCTCCGTCAGGTTCATCGTGCCGGACCATCGCCCCGCGATCAGGGGCTCAAGATATGTGGCTTTTTGTTCGTCCGAGCCGGTCAGCAGCAGCGCCTCAATGGCCCCATCGGTCAGCAACGGGCAAAGGCCAAAGCTCATATCGGCGGCATTCAGTATCTCTACTGCCGCAGCGCCGACAGTTCGCGGCAACCCCATGCCACCATATTCCACCGGGTGAGTCAGCGCCTGCCAGCCCATTTCGACGAACTGTGCATAGGCCTGCGCGTCACCCTCTGGCATTGTCACGCGCCCGTTGTCAAACCGGGCACCCAGCGTGTCCCCTACTTGGGACAAAGGCGCGATCTGCTCACCGCAGAACCTGGCATAGCCTTCCAACACGGCACCAATATCCGCCAGGTCATAATCTGAGTACATCGCCAACGATGACACCTGTTCCCAATGAGACAAGTGTTCGACGCAAAACATCAAATCCTGAACGGGCGGCTGATAGGACATGCCAGGCTCCCTGCCGGTGACTATGGTTTCGCGTCATCTATCTGCCGATTGGATTGTCGATAAGCTCATCTTTTGCCAAAATACTATCTGATTACGCCAACCAGAGATTCCTATGACCAGCCATGACCCTATCTCTCTGACGACCGTATCAGCGGCTTTTATTCAGGATTGGCTGGATGCGCTTAGTTCTCGTTGCTCTCCGGAAAAGATGGCTTCTCTGTTGGAGCGCTCGGGCCTTCAAACCCGTCCGATGGCACCATATCAACGCGTCACGCTCAATGAAATCGCCCGGCTTTATCAACTTGCTGCGCCTGAGACCGGGGACGAAATGATGGGGCTCTGGAGTCGCCCGATCCGGCCCCGCGCTTTGCAGCATCTTGTGACGGTGCAGTGCGGAGCGAGCAACCTGACTTCGGCTCTCTACCGGTTCTCGACGTTCTGGAACCTACTTCTGGATGACTACTATTTTGACTTGCGGAACAAGCCCGACGAAGTGGAGTTGGCTTTGGTGCCTTACTCAGTTGACACCCAGCCGCAGCGTTTCGGCCACATGTTGATTCTGAAACTGGCACATGGGTTATTATCCTGGCTCGGCGGGTCGGAAACGCCGGTGCAAACGGTTTACTTTGCCTTTGCCCGTCCGGAATTTGCTGCGGACTATTCGGTCGTCTTCCCGTGCCCCGTCGAGTTTGACGCCCCACAAACCAGCATTCGCTTTGACCCACGCCAATTCACCCGCCCGATCACCCGCAGCCCCGCCGAGGCGTCTGTGTTCCTTGAACGCGCACCGCTCGATTGGATATTTACCGGTTCGCGTGCCCATACAAACAGCCTTCGCGTCCGAGCTTTTCTTTACGGAGCGACATGGCAGGCTTGCCAGCTTCCGGATGCCGCCCGCGCCCTGAAAATGACGCCTCGAACCCTGAACAGACGCCTGAAAGACGAGGGCACATCCTTTCAGGAGATTAAAGATGCCCTACGCCGCGACATCGCGATCCGTTCACTTCAGCAAAGCACGGACAGTATAGATCAAATTGCGTTTGACACTGGCTTCTCGGCCCCGGCGAACTTTCATAGGGCTTTCCGAAAATGGACAAACCGAACACCGGGGTCATATCGGATGTGAGGTCGAGACTCGGTAGAAAAACTCTCTTTACGGAGATACAAACCCGTAGCCCAATCTTTGCACTGAATGCACTAGAGTCCATACAAGTTTCTCCCGCAAATCAGCCAATCACCGCGGATTACAGGCAGTTCCAGAAAAACGTGCTCGAACGAAAATACGGTTCGGTTACTCCAAGGTCGACTTTCAGACCTCTACTCGCAAGATCGCCTGCCAACCGTGTAGAAAAGAACTGGTGGAGTGGCTGGAGGCCCATATAGCCAGCCGACAACCGATATCAGTTAGCGATCAGAACTGTGTGCCCAACACCTCGATGGATATGTCCCAAAGCTTTTTGGCACTCATTTTGTCATACGCGTAGTCCGAATGTCCCCCTTGCAACGGATCGCCGGTTGTTGGTTCGGCGACATGGCGGCCTTCCAAATACAGGCCGGTCTTGCCGCGAAGATCGGGCGTTGTCGAGGCCCAGCAATAAGTTGCTGCGCCTTGCGAGATGGTCTTCCAGATGCCCGGGTAGTCTTTGATCAACTGCCCGAATTGTTGCTGCAATTCTGGTTCAAGACCGCGACCAGGCTCTGTTTGAATGCCCCCCAGGGTCAACCGCGAAGCTGATCACGCCGTGGCCCGCCCAAGCAAAAATGCAACCTAACTGATGACGAAGTCCGGCGCAGCCGGATACTCCCGTGCCAACTGATGCCAGGTGTCGGAAAGAAGAGATTTGAAGCTGTAACCTTCGCCCTTGAGGTGCCGCTGCAAGGAGCGTTCACTGACGGCCATCTCACGCGCGATACTGTGCATCCTTGGACGGCCGGCGGTCAGCGCGCGGCGCAGGTGTCAGCGCACTTGGTCGGCCAACGATGTAGTCTTCTCGGCCTTGTTCAAATCGGCCTCAGGCGCAACGTCCAGCATTGCCTGAAATTCGCAGTTGTGGCTGGATAACGGTGCCTTCAAATCGGCTTTGTCAAAGACAAGGCTAGCACGTGGCGCATTCCAAGTGATTGGGCAATCGAACCAGGCCTCAAGTCTTTCGCTTGGTCTACGCCGAAGCTCGATCAGTTTGGGTTTGATCATCTGCCCCCGACCAATCGAGTGGCTTTCATCGTTGCCACGGCGCACAGACGGCACCGAATCAATAGTCGACATCTCGGACACCGCGGCCATGCGGTCGGCATCAAAGCAGATCTTCCCCTCACCATCATAGAGGTTCAGCATCGCGTTCAGCGCGTGATAGTCCTGCTCGTTTACGCTGCTGTCGAGCATAGATGTCTCCTAGTTTTTCAAGCCCTGCGCGAACGCGGGCGATGTCGGTGTTGGCGCCGGCCAATTCGAAGGAATAGAGCAGCGGCACGTTGCATTTCTGGGCGGTGATGCGACCGGCCAAAGCATGGGTCACACCGAAATTGCGATTACCCGTGCCGATCACCCCCCTCGATTCCGCGCGCTTGGTCGGGTCGTTCAGAAACCGGATGACTTGTTTGGGCACTGCGCCACGGCCTTCGCCATCGGCATAGGTCGGGCAGATCAGTTCAAATCGGTCTGCGGTGTGTGGCAGCCGGTCAGTTTTCATCGGAATGCGTAAGAACGGCAGGCCCAGCCGCGTCACAAGGCGGTGGGTGTGTCCCGATTTCAATGAGAACAGACCAGCGCCGAGATCGGCGCTGTCATAGGTCAGGCCAGTTGGGCAATCATGTCGGAAAGGAAGCCCGACCAATGATCACTGTCGGCAACAAACACAGGTGCCTGACGATAACTGAGCTCGGTCAGGTGGATCATGGCGCTGTGATCCTCGGTCAGTTCTACGACGTCATAGATGATGCCTTTTGCATCCAGCGCGCGGGTAGTCCCGGTGCATTGTACGCAAGCGGGTTTGGAATATACGGTAATGCTCATTGCCCTCTATCCTTTTAATCAAAGCCGAGGACGCCACGGGCGAAATGAGCCCTAAGTACACCCCGAACCCTCCGTTCGCGGTTATCATTCTTGCCTGCGGCAGGTCTCCTGGCTTGCGGATAATCGTTCAAACTGGCCTTCCCAAAAGCACGCTTTCAGTGGCGTATTCAGCCGAACTCTCCGCTTGCAGTTGCGGAGGCAGCGCCGGCGTTTCACCGGTTTCCCTCTTAGCTTTCGACAGGAACCGAAAAACAGAAGCAACATCATATTGTGGTTTGAGAAATTGAATTGTTGATATGCTGTGTAAGTATGGCGCTGTTTTCTTTTTTCCAGGATACACGTCTAGCGCAGTAAAGGGCCAAAACTTAAGGCACGCTCTTGTCGAATCAACCCGGTTTGTGTTTTGTCGCCCGCGATGGTTCCCAACCGCAACCTGCGGGACGGGATAAAAGGGAATACGGTGCGGCCCTGTTGCAAAGGCCAAATCCGTGACTGCCCCCGCAACTGTAGGCGGTGAGCGACCCGAGATCGTCCACTGGGCAAACGCCTGGGAAGGATCGGGACAGCGTCGACCCGCAAGTCAGGAGACCTGCCATCCGACTATGAATGAACCTGGGCGGGGTGTCCCAGAGGGAGATGACAATGTTTAAAACGGCCTCCGCCGTCCAAAGCCTTGCACTCGCTTTCCCCTCGTCCGAATGGAGGAGGCGATGCTTGTGCCATTGCAGAAACTTGAAGCCCGGCCCTGTATAACTCGTGGGGTCATTGTCGCCTTATTAAAGCCAATCGATCACCTGTCCGTATTAGTCGCAGGGGAAACCCGATGAACCGGCGCGCAACCGATCTGGACGCCGGGTCGCAGCGGGGTCGCTGTTTGACGGAATTCAGCATACCGGTGCTGGTTGCGGGCGCTCTGGCCCTGTCTGCGCTGTTGTGGCTTATGATCTACGCGGTGATTTGATGTCGGCTGTTCTGCAAATCCGCGATCTGAGCCTTGGATACACCGACCTGACGTTGTTCCGTCGTCTGTCCATGGATATCGATGCTGGCACGACTCTGGCCGTTCTGGGGGCCAATGGGTCGGGCAAAAGCACCTTTGTCAAAATGCTGCTGGGGCTGATGGACCCACTATCTGGCAGTTTGAACTGGCCCAAGGGCCGCCCCGCTGAAGTTGGCTACTTGGCGCAGATGACTGAGTTCGACAGACGCTTTCCGATCCGCGTACGCGACCTTGCCGCAATGGGTGCGTGGCGCGGCTTTGGCTACCGCTCCGGGCTGGACAGCGCCGCGCGCGAGCGGATGACGGCAGCACTGGACGAGGCCGGGGTGCTGGATATTGCCGATCGTCCGTTGCACATGCTGTCGGGCGGTCAACTTCAGCGCGCTTTGTTCGCGCGCGTGATCATGCAGGACGCCCCTCTGATCCTGCTGGACGAGCCCTTTGCCGCTGTGGACCAAAGTACCGAGGCGCATCTGCTGTCAATCATCCGTCGGTGGCGAGACGAAGGCCGCGCCGTGGTGCTGGTGGTGCATGATCTGTCGTCGGTTCTGGATCATTGTAGCCACGCCCTGCTGTTGGGTGGACAGGAAGCAGCCCATGGTCAGGTGAATGACGTCCTGACCCCGGACCGGCTGGTCGCGCAGGGATATCTGTCCGAGAGCCAAGCCTCTTGGATGTTCCGGAGCAACCCATCCCCAGCGGAGAACGCGCATGTATGACCTCCTCACTGAAATGTGGAGCTTTGCCTTCATGCGCCGCGCCTTCGTGGTGACTACGGTTCTGTCGGCCTCGGTCGCACCAGTAGGTGCATTCCTTGTGCTGCGCCGCCTGTCGCTGGCGGGTGAGGCGATGGCTCATGCGATCACGCCCGGTATCGTCATCGGCTTTGTCACCGCAGGTCTGTCGGTTATGTCGCTGCTGGTTGGCGGGCTGATCGCTGGCGTCGGCGTCGCCATTTTGACGGCATTTTTGGCGCGCCGAACCATCCTGCGCAGCGATGCAAGTCTCGCCTCGCTTTACCTGATCGCACTGGCGGTGGGGATCTTCATTCTGTCGGCTGCGGGCTCTGCCGTTCCGCTGAAGAGCTTCCTTTTTGGCTCGATCCTCGGGATCGATGATGCCTCGTTGTTGCTTGTGGCCGGAGTTGCCACGGTAACGTTGGTAGCCTTTGCCTTCCTCCTGCGGCCCTTGATCGTCAGCACTTGCGATCCGGTGTTTTTTGAAACCCAGACGCGCCGCCCTTGGCTGGTCGATCAAGGGTTCATGCTGCTGCTGGTCCTGAACCTGCTGGCTGCGTTCAAGACGCTGGGTACACTGATGGCTGTTGGCCTGATGATCCTGCCTGCGACCGCGGCACGCTATTGGGCCAGTACGATTACGTCGCAGCTGATTTTGGGCTTTGTCTTCGCCCTGTCCAGCTGTTGGATCGGCTTAACCCTATCCTACCTGTTCCCCGACACGCCCTCGGGCCCGGCAATTGTGCTGGTGGCAGGCGCGTTTTTCCTGATCTCGGCCATCTTCGGTCCGCTTGGCTTTGGCAGACGGCTGCGCAAACCGTCCGTTTCAAAAGACCTCCCCGTTGCGCAAGTTCCACAAGAAGAGAGAGCACAATGACTCTTACGAAATCCCTCTATGCCGGTATCGCCTCGGCATCTCTGGCTCTGGTCGCGTTTCCGGCTGTGGCTGGTGAGGACGATGTGAAAATCGTCGCCAGCTTCTCGATCCTCGGCGACATGGTCGAAGAGGTTGTCGGCGAACTGGCCACTGTGACGACCATTGTCGGCCCCGACGCTGACGCGCATGTCTACCAGCCGTCGGTTGCCGACGCGAAAGCCGTGGCCGAAGCGGACATTATCTTTGTCAACGGTCTGGGCTTTGAGACCTGGTCCGACACTCTGATCTCAGAGTCCGGTACCGAGGCAACCGTGCATGTCGCAACCGAGGGCGTCACTCCGGTCGAAGTCGACGGTGAAATCGACCCCCATGCCTGGAACTCTCTGTTGAACGGCGTGATTTATGTGAACAACGTGGCGGACACAATGAAAGAGGCGATGCCCGAGCACGCTGATCAGATCGCCGCAAATGCCGACGCCTATATTGCGCAGCTCGAGGCGCTGGATGCGGAAACCAAGGCCAAACTGGCCGAACTGCCTGCCGACCGTCGCACGGTTGTAACCGCGCATGACGCGTTCGGTTACCTGGCTGATGCTTACGACATGAACTTCCTAGCGCCTGTCGGAATCGACACCGAAGCGGAGCCTTCGGCTCAAGAGCTTGCCGTCCTGATCGACCAACTGAAAGCGGAAGGCGCAGCGGCCCTGTTCGTCGAGAACATCACCAGCCCTGCTCTGGTTCAGCAAATCTCGGACGAAACC
The DNA here is from genome assembly GCF_040329455.1 of Ruegeria sp. SCP11. Classification (NCBI taxonomy): domain Bacteria; kingdom Pseudomonadati; phylum Pseudomonadota; class Alphaproteobacteria; order Rhodobacterales; family Roseobacteraceae; genus Ruegeria; species Ruegeria sp. SCP11. Next base: position 194,892 of record NZ_JBDZYG010000009.1, read on the forward strand.
GGCATCGAGATCGGTGGTCGTCTGTTCTCGGACGCCCTGTCCGAGCGCGGCGGCCCGGCGACCAGCTATCTGGCGATGTTCCAGCATAATTTGGGCACGCTGTTGGAGGCGTTGTCGCAGGAAACATCAAGCTAAGGTAAGAACTAGTGAAGCGGTGCCTTTGGGACCGCTTCACGTTGTCCAGCGCACTGGATCTGGCTGCCTTCCGCAAAGGTTTCTTGTACGCTGGTAGACCAAGTCTAGGTAGGCTCACAAAGTGCTTTGCGGCCCTGAAATTTGTAAAATCTGTGCCGTTTACCGGAACGTGAAGCGGCATGGTTTTGATGCCTCGCCAAACGACGGTGTTGTATTTCTAGTTAGTGGAATCGTCTGAACCAATTGTCTCAGGACGCCAGCCGCGCGATCAGAAAATCCATGAAGCATCGCACTTTTGGTGTCAGGACGTTCGAGCGAGGGTAGATCAACCAAAGGACGGACTGATCGTTCAAACTCCACTCCGGCAATACCTGAACCAACCGCCCTGAGGAAAACTCATGCGCGACGCTCCACAGGGAATTAACCGATATGCCCGCCCCGGCTACCGTTGCAACTCGCTGAGAGGCACCGTCATCCACAATCGCGCGACAGCGCATTTGTTTTGGATTCAGCGAGAATACAGTGCCGTCATGGTCGATCAGCTCTCGCGGTCCCAAATCGGCCCAGGCCAGAAAGTCATGAGTGGCCAAGTCTTGAGGGGAATGTGGCGTACCATGCTTTTCAAGGTAGGCAGGTGAGGCGCACAGGACGCGAATGTCATCCGCCAGCCTACGCCCTTTCAGGCTGCTGTCTTGCAACGGGGCGCTGCGCAGGGCGAGGTCAAAACTGCCCTCGATGAGATCGAACCGGGTGTCTGAGAGGCGCAGGTCCAACGTGATCTCTGGATAAAGAGCTTGAAATTCCGGTAGCAGGGGCATGATGTGTAATTGTGCATAACTGCTGGGCGCAGCGAAACGCAGCGTTCCAGTGGGCGTCGACGCATCAAGCCCCAGCGTCGCGCGCCCGGCCTCAACCTGGGCCAGGATTTCACGAGCGTAGGGCAGGAACGCTTCACCTTCTTGGCTGATCGACACTTTGCGGGTTGTGCGGTGCAGAAGTTCGACGCCCAACTCATGTTCAAGTTTGGCGAGGCGGGCGCTGGCAATTGCAGGCGCCAATCCGAGGCTGCGCCCGGCGGCAGAAATATTGAGCTGTTCCGCCGCGCGTACGAACAGGCGAAGAGAATTCGTATCCATCTTGATTATCCTGAAAATCAGAATTCTGAACTCTAAAATCGACAGTTTTTATCAAAATTACAATGGATATCTTGCGCCTCAAGCAAACGCGAAGGAGCGAGATTCAAGATGAAAGCGATCGGATACGACAATCCCGGGGCCGTGGACGGGACGGGCGCGTTGCGCATGTTTGAAACAGACACGCCGAAAATCGGTCCGCGGGATTTGTTGGTACGTGTCAAAGGGATTTCCCTCAACCCTGTGGACGTGAAGCTGCGCGCGGTTCGGGCACCTGAAAACGGCCCTGACATTTTGGGGTTCGATGCGGCCGGCGAGGTTGTGAAAACCGGGACCGAGGTCACCGATTACAAGGTCGGAGACGAGGTGTTCTACGCGGGGGACGTCACCCGCCCCGGAACGAATGCCGAATTGCAAGCCGTGGACGAACGCATTGTCGGGCGCAAACCCAAATCGATGGACTTTGTCGAGGCCGCGGGACTACCGCTGACCTCGATCACTGCTTGGGAAATGCTGTTTGATTGCTTCCGTCTGTCCGAAGGCGGCGGCGCGGGTCACAGCCTATTGGTCATTGGTGGTGCGGGTGGGGTCGGCTCGATCCTGATCCAACTGGCGAAGAAGCTGACCAATCTGACGGTCATCGCGACGGCTTCGCGCCCGGAAACGCAGGACTGGGTGCGTCGCATGGGGGCCGATCATGTAATCGACCACCGAGGAGATCTCGTGGCTCAGATAGGAGAGCTCGGGCTGGCTCCGAATTACGTGGCCGCTCTAACCGCAACCGATCAGCACTGGCCCGCGATCATCGAGATGATTGCTCCGCGCGGCCATGTGGCCCTGATTGACGACCCCGAAGGGTTAGACATCGCGCCCGCCAAGCCCAAGGCTCTGACCATATCGTGGGAGTTCATGTTCACCCGTTCGATGTTCGACACCGCGGATATTGAGGTGCAGCGCGACTTGCTGAACCGGGTCTCGGCACTGTTGGACTCTGGCCAATTGGTCTCGACCGTGACCGAGCGTGCCCAAGAGCTGACGGTGGAAACCCTTACCACTGCCCATCTGCGGCAGGAAAGCGGCCGGGTGATCGGCAAGCAGGTTCTGCCTGGATTTTAAACCCGCAAACATAGGACCCAATCATGGCGTATTATTCCGTTCTGGATGTTACCCCAACCAGTGAAGACTGGATTCCTGACTATTTGCCCGCAGCAAATGAGCGCGTTGCGGCTCACGGGGGCCGGTACATTGCCCGTACCACCAACCACGAACAGCTGGAGGGCGACGCGCAGCACGCAGCTTTGCGGATCATCATCGAGTGGCCGTCGAAAGAGGCCGTGCAGGCCTTTATGACGGATGAGGCCTACGTTCCACACCTGACGTCCAGAACAGCCGGGTCGGTCAGCCACCACTATCTGATAGAAGGCAAGGACGACCTGGCCTGAGCAGGTTTAGGTCGACCTTCAGCCAAGGAGGCATCATGCCAAAAAACATTTTCATCACTGGCGCGACCGACGGTATTGGTCGCGCAACCGCCGTGTCGCTGGCCGATCAGGGCCATCACCTGCTGATCCATGGCCGCAATCTGGACAAGTTGGTGGCTGTCAGTGATGAGTTGAAGGCACGAGGTGCGCAAGTCGAAACCTTCCGCGCCGATCTCTCCGATCTGTCCGAGGTTCGGCAGCTTGCGGTTGAGGTTCGTGCGGCGCACCGCCGGCTTGACGTGTTGATTAACAACGCGGGTGTACTCCGGACAGACACGCCAATCACGGCAGATGGGTTAGACGTGCGCTTTGTCGTCAATACCTTCGCCCCGGCTTTGCTGAGCCAACTGCTGCTGCCACTTCTGCCCGAGAACGGGCGCATCATCCATCTGTCATCCGCCGCGCAGGCACCGATTGATCTGGCTGCGATGACCGGCCAGCGACAGCTTGAGGCGATGGAGGCTTACGCTCAAAGCAAACTGGCCGTAACGATGTGGAGCCAGGCCTTCGCGGAGCAATATCCCGATGGGCCTACCTCGATTGCCGTCAATCCTGGATCGCTATTGGCCACCAACATGGTGCAGCAGGGCTTTGGTGTGGCGGGCAATGACATCGGCATCGGCGCGGATATCCTGATCCAAGCCGCTCTGTCCCCGGACTTTGCCAAGGCGACCGGTCGGTATTTCGACAATGACAGCGGGCAATTTGCAGCGCCGCACCGTGATGCAGCGATTCCGTCGCGTGTCGAAAAAGTGGTCGATTCGATCAGGGCCAGCATCGCGGAGTATGAAATTGAGGCCTGACGTTCGATAAGATAGTTCCGCTTGTTATGTGAATATTGGAATATTCTTCTGGTTTGAGCGGTGGTAAATCCACAACAAACCCCATATTAAGTGCGTCACGAGTTCATCAGGCAGAAAAACAGTCCCGTGTTCGACCTACCGGCGCAGCGCGCGCATCTTTCCGAAAAGTATGATCTGGCCCCTTCACCAGAGCTGGCGGCCAGCATGAGCGATATCTATGATCGTATGTCCCGCGTGGTTTCGCCCGTCGATTGGGCGATCTACGCACCTTATGTGAAGGCGATCAACGACCTGAAGGCCGAGCGTAACGCGGTCATTCTGGGCCATAACTACATGACACCCGAAATCTACCACGGCATTTCGGATTTCGGTGGCGACAGCCTGCAACTGGCGATCAAGGCGACCGAGGTCGAGGCTGATGTCATCGTGCAGTGCGGTGTGCACTTCATGGCCGAGACGTCCAAAATTCTCAGTCCGCAGAAAACCGTGCTGATGCCGGATATGGAAGCCGGGTGTTCTCTGGCGGAATCGATCACCGCCGAGGGCATCGAAGAAATGCGTCGCCGCTATCCCGGTGCGCCGGTTGTATCCTACGTGAACACCACGGCCGAGGTCAAAGCGGCTTCGGACATCTGCTGCACCTCGTCCAACGCGGCACAAATCGTGGCAGCGCAGGACAGCCACACGATCATCATGACGCCCGACCAGTATCTGGCGCAGAATGTCGCGCGCGATGTGCCACATAAGAATGTGGTCTGGTGGGAAGGCTCGTGCATCGTCCACGAACAGTACAGCCCTCAGGATCTGCGCGACTTCCGCGAATGGAACCCGGGCACGCGTTTGATTGCGCACCCGGAATGCCCGCCGGATGTTGTGGCCGAGGCGGATTTCTCAGGCTCGACCAGCGGCATCATCAAATACGTCACTGATGAGAAGCCGGAAAAGGCGCTGTTGATCACCGAATGCTCGATGGCGTCCAACATCGCTGACGAGCTGCCCGAGGTCGACTTTGTCGGTCCGTGTAACATGTGCCCTTACATGAAAAAGATCACGCTTGAGAAAGTACTCTATGCGCTGGATACCATGACCGGTCAGGTCGAGGTTGACCCAGAAGTGGCGGACAAGGCCCGCCTGTCGGTACAGCGCATGATCGACTTGTCGCGCCAACTGGGTATTTGATCGGCAACATGCAGACCATTGATACGCCGCGTGTGGTCATCATTGGGGCGGGGCTGGCTGCGGTCTATACGGCCCTGAAGCTGGCACCGCTGCCGGTAGTGATGATCTCGCCTGAACCACTGGGATCGGGTGCAAGTTCGGCCTGGGCGCAGGGAGGTGTTGCAGCGGCGATGGCGCGGACCGACAGCCCCGAGGCGCATGCGGATGACACCATGCGCGCAGGCGCAGGGTCGGTTCTGCGCGAAGTGGCGGAATTTGTCACCAAAGCCGCGCCGGAACATATTCTCGATCTGTCTGAACTGGGCACCGGGTTTGACCGCACCGCGGATGGTGGGTTCGTGCAATCGCGCGAGGCTGCGCACTCGGCGGCGCGCGTCGTGCGGGTCAAGGGCGATCAGGCCGGGTCTGAGATCATGCGGGCGCTGATTGTGGCCTTGCGCGAAACTCCGTCGATACAGGTCATCGAAGGCGCGCTGGCGGTTGGGCTGGAAAGTGATGGCGCGCAGATTTCTGGTGTTTACCTAACCAGTTCCGACGCCCCAAACGGCAAACCTGTCCTGCTGCGTGGTGCCGCGCATGTTCTGGCGACCGGCGGATCATCGGGGCTCTACGCCCAAACCACCAACCCCGCACGTATTCGGGGGCAGGGGATCGGCATGGCCGCCCGCGCCGGCGCGCGCATTGCGGATGCGGAGTTTGTGCAGTTCCACCCTACGGCAATCGACGTGGGTGAAGACCCGACCCCACTGGCGACCGAAGCGCTGCGCGGTGAAGGGGCTATCCTGATCGACAGCGACGGCCGCCGCTTCATGCCTGATATCCACCCAGATGCTGAACTGGCCTCGCGGGATACAGTTGCCCGTGCCGTTTATCTTCAGGCACAAGCGGGCAAGCGCCCCGCGTTGGATACGCGCGAGGCGATCGGTGCCGAAATTGCGACCCACTTTCCTGCTGTAACCGAGGCGTGCCTGCGCAATGGTGTTGACCCGAAGCGAGAGCCTATCCCGGTGACGGCCGCGGCACATTACCATATGGGCGGTGTCGAAACCGATCTGGCGGGGCGCAGCTCTCTGAATGGGCTTTGGGTCTGCGGCGAGGCCGCCTCGACCGGATTGCACGGGGCGAACCGACTGGCCTCGAACGGGTTGCTTGAGGCGCTGGTCTTTGCGCGCTCGTGTGCCCGGGACATCGCTGGTGAAGTGACTGTGCAAGATGCACCGCAGGTTAATGTCTTTCTGGCCCCCGGGGTTGATCATGTAGATGAACAAGACGTTGCAACCCTGCGCCGGACCATGGCCGAGCATGTTGGTGTTGTACGTGACGAGTTGGGTCTGCGCCGCGCCCTGATCGAGATCGCGGCACTTGAAGCACGGCACGCGGACTCTGACCTGTTTCTCAATATGACAGCAACCGCCACTCTTATCGCCGCTGCCGCGCTGCTGCGCGAGGAAAGTCGCGGCGCACATTACCGATCCGATTTTCCTGACCTGATCCCCGGCCCCGGTCAACGCTCGGCCCTGACGCTGACCGAAGCGATGGCCCTGAGGGACCGCATTGCAAAGGACGTAGCATGAACTACCCGGCCTTGCCCGATATGATCCTTGAACCCATGGTGCGGTCCGCGCTGATGGAAGATCTGGGCGCTAATGGCGATGTCACCACCCTGACCGTGATCCCCGCGGATGTGACCTACACCGCCCGGCTGAACGCGCGCGAGGATGCGGTCGTCTCGGGTATGCAAGTGGCTGCGTTGGCATTTCGTCTGGTCGATCCGTCGTTGCAAGTCATTACTCATCTCGCGGATGGTCAGAGTTGTTCCAAAGGGGACACGCTGATGGAGATCAAGGGCAGTGCAGCCTCGATCCTGTCAGGCGAGCGCGTCGCGCTGAACTTTGCCGGGCGTATGACTGGTGTAGCCACCGCAACGGCGGAGCTGGTGGCCGAAACCAAAGGCACCGAAGCGCGCATAACCTGTACCCGCAAGACCACGCCCGGTCTGCGCATTGTCGAAAAACAAGCTGTCTTACATGGCGGCGGGTTCAACCACCGCTTCTCTCTGTCCGATGCGATCCTGATCAAGGACAACCATATCGCTGCCGCCGGGGGCGTGCGAGAGGTGCTTGAGGCAACGAAGGCTCGTGCCTCACACATGATGAAGGTCGAGATCGAAGTAGACACGCTGGACCAACTGGCCGAGGTGCTTGAGGTCGGTGGCGCCGATGTAGTGTTGTTGGACAATATGCCGCCCGCGACGCTTATAGAGGCAGTCGCGCTGGTGGATGGCCGGATCGTCACCGAGGCCTCGGGCAATATCAGCCGCGATACAGTGGCTGCTGTGGCGGCGACCGGAGTAGACTACATTTCGTCCGGGGCGCTGACACATTCCTACCGTACCATTGATATCGGGCTGGACTTCTAAACCAGTCCGCCGGAACAAAAGTGGCGCGCGTTTGAAAAACGTGACACACCCTTGGCTTAGGTATGGATCGGGTCAGGGTGCAGGCATGAAAGACGTCCCCGAAGGTATCGATGGTTATTCAAGGCGGCCTTTGGCCGTCGCGTTCGCAATTGGCATAGCACTCGTCATCATCTTGACGGTTTTTTTATACATGTCTCGCGAAACCGTGGCCCGTATTGGTGACATGCGGCAAGCCTGGCAGAGCTATTCCGCCGAAACCACACCGAGGGGCTACTGGATTTCCGATATCCGAGAGGATTTCGGATATGGCGGATTCATTCACAACTTCAAGAATTACGTGCTGCGGCAGGACCCTGCATTAGGCCCAATCCTGCGTCAGCAATCGAACCGGCTTTTGACGACTATCCATGCTTACCGCAATTCTGACCCCTACCCGACGGAATTGGAGGCTTTGCGGCAGATCGAAGACGTTGCTTTAGAATATACCGGCAACATTCCTTTGATCGAGGCCGGGATAGCTGCAGGCCAGACTGCGGAACAGATCGACGCGCGTGTCCGGGTCGACGACAGCGATGCCCTGGCTGCACTGGCCACGTTGGAAACGCTGTGGATCCAAGAGCGGGACCGCAGCCTGTCGGACATGGTTGGCGCGTTCTCGGACGGGGAACGGTTGGTGCGCAACTTCTCGGTTCTGCTGGTGGGGTTGATCCTTCTGGTCGGGGTGATTGCCATTCTCACCACCCTGCTGATCACAAACATCCTGCGCACCAACAGCCGCCTGAAGGCCGAACTTGCCCTGCGCGAACAGGTCGAGCTGGCCGAACGCAAACTGGCCCGCGCGGTCGAGCAAAGCCCGACCTCAATCCTGATCACCGACACCGACCTGAAGATCGAATATGCCAACCGCAAGTTCTTTGATCTCAGCGGTTACACGGCAGACGAGGTCTATGGCCATACACCGAAATTGCTGCAATCTGGGCATTCCGGGCAGGGGGTATATGACGATCTGATGGGCAAGTTGAAACACGGCCAAAGCTGGTATGGCGTGTTCCGCAACCTGCGTAAGGACGGTGCGCATTACTGGGTGTCGACCGCGATTTTCCCCCTGGTGGATCAGAACGGCGCCATCACCCATTACATCGGCATTGGCGAGGACATTACCGAGACCCGCCGCACCCGCGAGCGGTTCGCCCAGGTGCAGAAGATGGAGGCGGTCAGCATCCTTGCAGGCTCGGTCGCGCATGATTTCAACAATGTTCTGATGAGTGTGATCGGCAACGCCGACCTGATCGAGATGGATGCAGACGGCAACGCGGACATTGAGACCTCGGTCAGCCATATCCGCATCGCGGCGCGCCGCGCGCAGGCCTTGGTGCGCAAGATGTTGACTTTTGCCCGCCAGCGCCCGCGCAATCCGCAACGCGGCGATCTGGTGAAAGCGACCCAAGAGGCGCTGGACCTGATCAAGGTCTCGGCCCCACCCAGTGTGGAGACCCGTTTTGACGCTGAGATCGACGCCGCCTTTTCCGATTTCGACGGCACTCTGTTTTTCCAGACCCTGCTGAACCTCTGCCACAACGCGTTCGAGGCGATGGGCGATCAGCCAGGCGAAGTAGTGCTGCGGATCAGCCGGGCCGAGGACACCGCGCTGGACGACCTGCCCGACGAGGCCATCGGCGTGATCCGGCTGGACGTCTCGGACACCGGGCCGGGCATGTCCGAAGAGGTGCAACAGAAAGTCTTCGAGCCGTTCTTTTCCACCAAACCGATTGGCAAGGGCACCGGGCTGGGCCTGACCATCGTGCATAACAGCGTCGAGGAATCCCACGGCCGGGTCGAGCTACACTCGGAACTCGGCAAGGGGACGCGGTTCAGCCTATTTTACCCGCTGATGCCTGCCCTCAGCCCCGAACAGCAGGCCGAAATGCGCGCCGTGGCCGGGTCCGAGCATGTAATGCTGGTCGATGACGATGAGAATGTGCTTTTTGTCACGCGCAAATTGCTGACGCGCTACGGCTATCGGGTCGAGGCGTACTCCGACCCGCTTAAGGCGCAGGCGGCGTTTCTGGAGGCGCCGGACAGCTATGATGTTATTGTGACCGACCTCAAGATGCCTGGCCTGATGGGGGTCGATCTGATCGAGTCTGCGCGGGCCGCCCGACGTGACGTACCCGCGATCCTGATCAGCAGCTATTTCGACGACATGGAGAAGATGTCGGATACAGACAATTTAATCATCGCTCAGAAACCAATTGAAATACAGCAGCTTGCGCGGTTCATTCGTGCCTCGATCAGTCAGAGATCGTAACATTTTTTAACATCTCTTCATGCTCTTTAATCTGGATCAAATCACCACGAAACAACTGGCCTTTACCCTTCGCTTAGCCGGTCCTCGGCCAACCCGTGTGATCGGATTAGCGATAAAGGGGCTTTTAGATGATGACCAAAGCCAGAACATGGTTCTCGGCGCTGTCGACAGTTTCACTGCTGACGATCTGCGCTGCATTACCGGTTCACCAGGCCCAGGCGGATGAGCCGGGCCCGGTAGAAGCCATAGAGTTCGATCCCGCCAAGGCGGCCCTTGGCAAACGTTTGTTTTTTGACCCGCGCCTGTCTGGCGACACCGAATTGTCCTGTGCCAGCTGCCACCAGCCGGAATACGGTTTTACCGATGGGCAGGCTCTGTCGGACGCCTATGCAGGGAACCTGCACTTCCGCAATGTTCCGACGTTGATTAACAGTGCCAAACGCGCGGCGTGGTTCCATGATGGGCGCATCGGCACCAATCTCAACGACGTGACCCGCGAAAGCATCACCGAGACCTATTCCATGAACATGGACATGCGTCTGATGCAGGAACGCATCAAGCAGGATCCAGTTTATGTCGAAATGTTCGAAGCCGCCGGATTTGGCGAGCCCTCGAACGGTGGTGTGCGCAACGCAATCCCGGAATACCTGAAAACGCTGATTTCGCGTGGCGCCCCTTTCGACACTGGTGAAATGTCAGAAGAGGCCAAGGCAGGCTATGAACTGTTCAACGCCAACGGCTGCATTTCGTGCCATTCGGGCGAGCGGTTCACAGATGACCTGCCGCATAACATTGGTGTTCCGGACAACCCGGACGTTTGGGCAACGCCCGAACGCCACATCACTTTCGTGGCTATGATGAAGTTCCTCGGTGTTGCGAATTACATGAACCTGCGCGCCGATCCCGGAGCGTATATCCGCACCCACACCGCGGACACGTTCGGTACCTTCATGACCCCGACGCTGCGCGAGCTGACTTACACCGCGCCGTATATGCACAACGGCTCGATTGCGACGCTCGAGGATGTGGTGGCCTTTTACAACGCCGGTGGCGGTGACGATGAAAACAAGGATCCGCGCATCAAGCCGCTGAACCTGTCCGAGACCGAGCAAGCGCAGCTGGTGGCCTTCCTCAAGGCGCTGTCCGGCGAGCCGCTGACCGGCCCGGAATTCGTCGCCGAGGGTATCGATACGGACTATGCGCCGATCGAAAACTGGCAAGACGCGACAAACTGAGGAGTGGACCCATGAAAGACCTTTCGTCTTACTTCAAAGGCACAATCGCCACCGCTGCCCTGTTTGCCGTTCTTGGGTCGCAGGCCATTGCGGAAACCAGCATGGAGATTGAGGCCGGTATCGGCGGGGCAGACCCCGACCCGGATGCGCCATTGGTTGCGCTGGGCGAGCCGCCCATCCCGCTGGACAACCCGCAGACCGACGCCAAGATCGAACTGGGCAAGATGCTGTTCTTCGATCCGCGTCTGGGTGGCAATCCGTCGACCCCGTGCTCGGCCTGTCACAACCCCTATATCGGGTGGGATGTCGAGGCGCCGATCTCGTTCGGCTATCCCGGCACGACCCACTGGCGCAACAGCCAGACCATCGTGAACTCGGCCTATTACGGCAAACTGTTCTGGGCGGGCTCATCGAAAAGCCTTGAGAGCCAGGCCAAATCCGCCGCAGGCGGCGCGGTCGCCGGCAACGGCGAGGCCGACATGATGGAGGCCCGTCTGGCCTTCGTTCCGGAATATGTCGAACGCTTCAACGATGTCTTCGGTGATCAGTGGCCACGCGTCGGTAACGCTTGGCGGGCCATCGCTGCGTTTGAACGCACGATTGTGCAGACCGACACGCCCTTCGACAACTATCTGCGTGGCGATGATGCGGCCCTGACCGAGGAACAGAAACGCGGGCTGGAGCTGTTCACCGGCAAGGCGCAATGTTCCGAATGCCACAACGGCGCGCTGCTGTCGGATGAGAAATACTACAACACCGGCGTGCCCGCCTATGACGGTTGGCAGGACGATGGTCTGGCGCAAGTGACCTTCCGGTATGAGCTATATGCCAAAGGCTCGACCGAAGAGATGTATCGCCACACCAAGGACGACCCCGGCTTTTATTTCCGCACCAAGGAAAAGGCCGACAAGGGCAAGTTCCGCACACCGTCCCTGCGCTATACCCTCTATACCGAACCCTACATGCATAACGGCATGCTGGCGACGCTCGAGGATGTGGTCGAATTCTACAACCAGGGCGGCGGCGAGAATGAGTTCTCGGATAACAAATCCCCGCTGATCCAACCCCTTGGTCTGAATGACCAGGAGAAATCGGATCTGGTGGCCTTCCTGAAATCCCTGTCCGGCGAGGAAATCCTGATCGAGGAACCCGACCTGCCGGATTACCAGCCGCTTCCTGCGGTTGCAGCAGAGGAGTAAGCGTCATGACAGATCATAACGCAACCGGATGCAGCTGTTCGGGCGAGGCCAAAAAGGCCTGCACCGTGAACCGCCGCCAGTTCCTGTTCGCCTCGGGTGCCACGACCTTTGCCGTGATGGTGGCGATGCCCACCCGTCGCGGTCAGGCTGAGCAGGTTCCAGCGCTCGTGTCCACCTATCCGCGCAAGCTGATCGGCAAACTGTCCGAACTGGAACAGGACGTGCCGGTCGAATTCTACTACCCGGACGAGGGCGACTATTCGGACTCGATCTTGGTCAAGACCGGCGTGGAAAGCGGCGGCGGCATCGGTCCGCAGAAAGACGTTGTGGCCTTCAACCTCACCTGCACCCACCAGGGCGGGTCGATGTATGACAGCTACAAGCCGGAACATAAGGTGCTGGGCCCATGCCCGCTGCACCTGTCCACCTATGACGTGACACGGCACGGTATCCTCGTTTCGGGGCAGGCCTACCAGTCGCTGCCGCAGGTTCTTTTGGAACTGGATGGCGATGACATCTACGCCGTTGGCATGTTCGGCCTGATCTACGGCCGCTACGACAACCTGATTGCATAAGGGGAGACGGTATCATGGCAACCCCGTATTACGTACCCGAAACCAACGTCCCGCTGCCGCCCAAAGGCGCCGAGGTCATCTCGACTGCCTGCGATTACTGCATCGTGGCCTGTGGTTACAAAGTCTACCGCTGGCCAGTGACGGCCAAGCCCGGTGGCCCCACCGCGGACGAGAATGCCTTTGGCGAGGACTTCCCCGTAGCACCGCTGGGTGCCTGGGTCGCGCCGAACCAGCACAATATCGTGCTGCACAAAGGCCAGCCGCACCACGTGGTGATCATCCCTGACAAGGACACGCAATACGTCAACACCGACGGCGACAGTTCTTTGCGGGGCGGGTGTATCGCACAGAAGTGCTATAATCCGCAGACGCCGACACGGGACCGTCTTAAGACGCCTCTGATGCGGATTTATGGCACCTTGATGCCGGTTCCGTGGGATCTTGCGCTGGATGTGGCGGCTGAGGTGGGCAACCATGTCATCGCCAAACACGGCACCAATGCTTATGGCGTCAAGACCTTCAGCTATCAGTATATCGAGAACACTTATGCGATCTCGAAATACGCGCTGCGCCATATCAACACTGCAAACTTTACCTTTCACGACACGCCGTCCGATGTAACCTCGACCCCCGGTTTCCGGGATGCAGGTTTCGACAATTTCGGCCCGTCGTATGAGGATTGGCGGGATGCGGAAACTCTGTTGGTCTGCGGTACTGATCCGTATGAGACCAAGACGATCCTCTATACCCAGTGGATGATGAAGGGGATGCAGAACGGTCAGAAGGAAATCTATCTGATCCCGCGCCGCTCCGCTGGTGTGGCCCATGCGGAAAAGATGGGTGGCCTGCATATAGATGTTTTGCCCGGCACCGACCTGCTGGTCGTCAACGCCATCGCCCGCGTCATCGTGGAAAATGGCTGGGAAGACAGCGACTGGATTCAGAAATGGGTCAACAACAAGTGGGAAAGCTCGTCCGGTTTCGGCCAAGGCACCCGCAACACGCCATGGCAGTGGCGCACCACCTGGGGCAAGTTCCAGACCAAAGGCTTTGAAGACTGGAAAGAATGGCTGCTGTCGCAGGACGAATTCGCGCCTGAGACTGCTGCGGCCATGGCCGAAATCGACGTGCAGAAGATCTACACCGCTGCCGAATGGCTCGCCAAACCCAAGGATGACGGTTCGCGCCCAAAAACCTCGATCATGATCGAGAAAGGGTTCTACTGGTCCAACAACACTGGCAACACGCAGGCGATTTCCGCGCTGGGCATCATCTGTGGCTGTGGCGGCCGTCCGGGTCAGGTCATTGGCCGGGCCGGTGGTCACCAGCGGGGCGGCGTTAAGGGCGGGAAATATCCGCGCAACAAATCGCCCGAGAAACTGCCGGGTCGCCGCCGCCGCGCGATGGATACCGACCGGTATCTGATCGCAGGTCATACCCGCATGGCCCACGTGATCGGCACCACCTGGATCCAGTCCATGTGCGGTAGCCAGCAACTGGCCGACAAGTTCGAGGAACTCACCGTCCGAAACCCGAACCAGATCGCCTCTTTCGACAAGCAAGAGATGATCGACACGCTGAAGGCCCGCGCCGACAGCGGCGGCATGGTGGTGATCAACCAGGACATCTATCTGCAGGACCCCATCGGCAACCGCTACGCCGACATCGTGTTCCCGGCGGCAACCTGGGGTGAAGAGGATTTCCTGCGGGCCAACGGCGAACGCCGTCTGCGGCTCTATCAGAAGTTCTATGATGCCCCTGGCGCGGCAAAGCCCGACTGGTGGATCATCGCGCAACTGGCACAGCGGATGGGCTTTGACGGGTTCGACTGGCAGAACTCGAACGAGGTCGCCGAAGAGGCCGTGCGCTTTACCCGCGGGTCGCGCAAGGACTTCCACGCGGTCTATCGTCTGGCCAAGATGGAAGGCAAAGGCCTGCATCAGAAGGTCCGTGAGTTTGGCACCGACGGTGTGCAATGCCCGGTCATGCTGGATGCCGATGGCATCACACTGATTGAAACCAAGCGTCTGCACGACACGACCCGTACGCTGCCCGATACCGGCGCCGCAGGTAAGGATGTGTTCAACAAGAAGCTGACGCATTTCAACAGCCAGACTGGCAAGTGCAACATCCAGAAATCGCCTTGGGGTCTGTTCTCGGACTATTGGGAATGGCTGAAACCCAACAAGGAAGAAGGCGAGCTTTGGGCCACCTCCGGCCGGATCAACGAACGCTGGCAATCCGGTTTCGACGACCGCCGCCGCCCGTATATCGTGCAGCGCTGGCCGGAAAACTGGGTTGAGATTCACCCCGACGATGCGGCCGAGCGTGGCATCGAAAGCGGCGACTATGTGATGGTCTATTCTGAACGGGTTCCGGGCAACAAGACCACGCTGCTGGGTGTGGAAGGCGATGACTTCCAGTTCTCGAAACTGATGGAGAACGGGCATATCGAACTGACCAAAGCGGCGATCACCGCCGTGGCCATGGTCACGCCCGCCATCAAGAAGAGCGTGGTCTACATGGACTTCCTGCACATGCAGCAGCCCGCCAACGCGCTTGAGGGCCGGATCGTCGACTGGATCAGCGGCAACTACAACTACAAGATGGGCGTTGCCAAGCTACGCAAATTGGGGCCGAGCCCCTACAAGACCTCGTTCCGTACGATGTCCTTTGCACCGCGCGACATCGCCTGATGACCGCTTTCCGGGGGGCGGACGCCATGCCGCCCCTCGGGTCTGGTCCCACTGCAGAAGGGACCACCTGGAAGGCAGGTATCGGTTGGGAAACC
The DNA here is from genome assembly GCF_040329455.1 of Ruegeria sp. SCP11. Lineage (NCBI taxonomy): Bacteria > Pseudomonadati > Pseudomonadota > Alphaproteobacteria > Rhodobacterales > Roseobacteraceae > Ruegeria > Ruegeria sp. SCP11. The sequence goes on from NZ_JBDZYG010000009.1 coordinate 210,150, forward strand.
TGTCTTCCACTTCCCCAACCTCTCCCAACCGCAAACATGGCAGACCTGATATGAACATGCATTCCGATACCGCCCTGCGTGATGAGGCCACCAGCCTGCTCTCTGATCACGCAAAATCTGAATATGACGTGATCCGCCTGCGCGCCATTCAGGCCCTGACCGCCATTGGTGCCAGCAAAAGCCCGGCTTTTGTCGAGGCACTGTTGGATGACGATGAAGACGTCCGTCAGGACGCTGCCCAAGCGTTGGGCGCACTGGGCGTGCAAGAGGCCGCGCCGCAATTGCTGGAAAACCTGATCCACGATCCTTGCGGCGAAGTCAAACTGGCCTGCGTGACCGCTCTGGCCGAGCTGAAATCCGAAGACGCGGCGCCGTATCTGCGCGCCCTCGTGACCGGACGCGGGGAAGAGATCACGTGGGACGAAGACGAGTTGCACCAAGATGAGTGGGACGACTGGCTCGATACCCAGATCGCCGCGATCAAGGCTTTGGGTCGGATGGGCGACGCGTCGGCAATTGAGCCCATCGTCATGGCCTTGATGGACGAGGATGGGCAGGAACTGGGTGACGTCGCTTGTGAGGCGCTGGGCCGGATCGGAGAGCCGTCCGTGCCGACTTTGGGCGTGTTTACCCAATCCTCGAACCGTCGCCTGCGCCACCGCGCCCTGCGGACACTGGCCTCGATTGGCGGGTCCGAGGCCGAAGCCATTCTGCGCAAGGCCGTCACCGACAAAGACGGGGCCGTGCGCCTGATCGCCTATGAGGCGCTGATGCCGAACGATGCCGCGCTTGTCGAACAGGCCCTGACCGACGCGGTCGAAGACATCCGCATCGCGGCGCTGAGCCTCTCGGGCTTTTCCGAGCCCGAACTTCTGGACCGCATGATGCGCGACCCCGGGGCCAAGGTGCAGTTGGCTCTGATTGAAAGGTTGGACCGCAACACGCCGATTGCCGATCAGAACGATCTGCGCTGGCAGGTGCTGGATTTCCTTGCCACCGGTCAACAGCCCGAGGTCTCGGCACAAGCGTTGGGCCTGCTGGCTGCTTTGGCCCCGGAACTAGTGGCTGATAGACTAAACGAGCTCTTCTCGGTGGAGTCAGATGACCTCAATGCCGAGCGGCTGCAATGGGCCATCGTCGATGCGCTGGCGACGTCTCCCCTGCGCGAAGCGGCCGAGTGGTTGCAGCGCGCCTGCCGGTCTCCGTTCCGGTCGGTGCGGCTGAAGGCCGTGGCATCTCTGGCAATGATCGTCACAGACGAAAGCCGCCCGCATGTGAACCAGCAACAGGGGCGCGAAATGCTGTTGTCCTTTGCGCTTACGCCGATGCCCATTTCGGAGAAAGTGCCCGAAGAAACGCCGCAAACCGACATCGCCGCGCTGGAAGAGGCGGGTTTAGATGTTTCCGAGGCAGGCGAGAACGGTCCGACCTCCAGCCTTGGCGCGATCTTGGGCCATGACGCCATTGCGGCCGAGATGACGCAGGAGGCTGAGGAAGACGAAGTCCAACCCCTGACCCCGCGCGAACAGGCGTTGCTGGCCAAGGCGACCCGCCACCCCAAACGGCGCCGCGTTGCGCTGGACGATGACGCCAACGCGCTGGATCGCGAGACCCGCATGTCCGCCATCCGCCTTTTGGGCGAGGTGAAGGGTATGCAGATCATGCTGGCTCAGATTGCACAAGATCTCGAGACCGAAATTGCGCAACAGGCGTTCGCAGCGCTGGCCGCTTCGGTGGCGCGACATGGTACGGAGCTGGCTGAAGATCAGCTGGTCGATCTGATTACCAAGGGGCTGTCGCACACGGATTCCGCCCTCTCGCTACAGGCCCTGAAACTGCTGCAACAGGCTGATCTGCCGCATCAGGACGCGCTGCGCGGCAAGCTGCGGGCGATGTTGAAAACCGGAGATACCCCGTTCCGCATCGACGCCATGCACATCCTGACCCGATGGGACGGCACCCCGGATGTGGCCCGCAGCCTGCTGGACGATATCTCGGCCCCGGTGCGGCAGTCGGCAATGCGACTGCTGTCCGAGACCGCTCCGGATCAGGCGGCCGCCGCAATTGTGCCCTTCCTGCTGGCCAATCCGGAACAACGCATTCTGACCTATGTCAATGACAGCTCGCCTGCGGTGGTGTCGATTGGGCGCAGTTTGCTGGCCGAGCTGCGCGACCATGACCGCCGAGCCCAATGGCCAGTAATGATTAGCGCGCTGGCCGATTTGCTGGGAACCCCATCACAGGCGGCCTGAACCCGGAGGGACAGATGACGACTTGGCTGAGGACAGTTGCGGCGATTCTGGCGGGGGTCATAGCCCTTGCCTCGGTTGCACAGGCTGAGGATATCCCCGAGGTCGCGGTGGTGCATCAGATCATCGACCTGAACGCGGACACGCCAGCCCATGCCTTTCGGTTCGACCCGAAACTGCTGCGCGTTCCCGCCAGATCGACCGTCCGTTTCAAGGGCTCGACCGGGCGGCACACGGTGACGTCGATCATTCGGATGATCCCTGTGGGCGCGCGCGCCTTTGAGATTCGTGGCAAGCCCGAGATGGACCTGAGTTTTGAGAAAGAGGGCGTCTACGGCATCCGCTGCCGCGTTCACGGGCGGCACGGAATGGTGATGCTGCTGGTCGTCGGAGACCCTAGTTCAAATCTGGAGGAAGCCCGCGCCTACCTGCCCAAGCTGGGCGAGGCGGAACGCGCGGGGTTTGAAGAGTTGTTCGCACAACTGGAGGACCCAAATGGCTGATGGATGCGCCTGCGACCGGCACGCTCATATGTATCTGACGGTATCCGAGGCTCTGACCCGGGGGCTGTCCGTCGCCGATCCGATCGGGGAGACCGAGACCGTACCGCTGATTGACGCGATCGGTCGGGTGTTGGCCGAGGATTGCACCAGCAAGGTCGATATGCCCGCTTTCGACAACTCGGCCATGGATGGCTACGCGGTTCGAACGGCCGATCTTGGTAAGGGCCCCTTGTTCGACCTGTCGGTCGGCGGTCGCATCGCGGCCGGGGACAGCGGCGCGTATGATGCGCCTGCGGGCAGCGCACTGAGGATTTTCACTGGCGCTCCGGTGCCCGCCGATTTCGACGCCGTGCTAATGCAGGAGGATTGCGAGGTCAGCAACGATGGCATCCGTTTTACGCGCCGCCCCAAGCCTGGGCAACACATCCGCCGTGCGGGTGAAGACCTGAAAGCAGGCGCGCCAATCCTGCGGCGAGGATGTGAGATCACCGCACGTGAAGTCGCCGCGCTGGCCTCGGCCGGGTATGGCGAGGTGACAGTTTATCGCAAACTGAAGGTCACCATCTTCTCAACCGGCAGTGAGCTGCGGCAGCCCGGTGAAGAACTGGGACCGGGTCAAATCTACAACTCGAACCGTTTTATGCTGCGGGCTTTGCTGGACAAACCATGGATCGACCTGACCGACAAAGGGCCGGTCGAAGACGACCCCGCGCGGCTGGAACAAGTTCTGCGCGATGCCTGCGACAGTGCTGATCTGATTGTCACTACAGGTGGCGTGTCGGTGGGCGACGAAGATCACATGCCCCGCCTGTTTGCCAAAATCGGTGGCAAGACCGACGTGATGAAGGTGGCGATGAAACCGGGCAAGCCGATCATGTTCGGTCGCAGGGGTGATGCGCTCTATGTCGGCCTCCCGGGTAATCCGGTGTCGGCTTTTGTGACCTGGCAAATTATCGGCTCGCATATGATGGCGCGCCGAGCAGGTCTGCATCACGCGCCGCAGATCCCGGAGCCGGCGATTCTGGCCGAACCGTTGGACCGCAGGGCCGGACGTCAGGAATATCGCCCTGTGATGATCGAAGGCACCACGCCCGATGGCACGCCGAGGCTGCGCCTGATGGCGGAGTCCTATAGCGGGCGCGTTGCTCTGTTGGCTCAGGCAGATGGCCTCGCTATTATTTCCGCTGATACCGGGGATCTGCCCAAGGGCCACGCCCTGCCATTTCTGCGGTTTTGAATACGACGTCTGAACACGCCGCGTTCTTGCAAGACCCAAGCGGCAACGGCTACAAAAGTCCCGCGCCAGCTCAACCCGCCCGCCCGGACCCGACTATGGTGAAAGAACATATCCTTGTCGTCGATGACGACCCGCAAATTACATCTTTCCTGCAGCGCTATCTTGAGAAACAGGGCTGCCGGGTCAGTTGTGCTGCCGACGGCAATGCGATGGATGCGATTCTGGAATCTTCCGAGATCGACCTGATCCTGCTGGATATCGGTCTGCCCGGGCGCAACGGGTTCGATATCACGCGTGAATTACGGGTCCAGTCCAACATACCCATCATCGTTCTATCTGGTCGCGATGAGATTTTTGACCGGGTTGTGGGGCTGGAATTCGGGGCTGACGACTACATCACGAAACCTTTTGAGGCGCGCGAGGTTCTGGCCCGCATCCGTACTGTTCTGCGCCGCGCGCGGCCAGAGGAGAAGGTGGTGAACGGGTCGGACACTCCGTTGATCAAATTCGGCGACTGGGTGTTGAACGTCAATGAGCGCACTCTGACGGCCGCGGGTGCGACTGGGCCGACGCCTCTGACCACCACTGAATTCGACGTGTTGCTGGCCTTTGTCACCAATCCGCACATGGTGTTTTCGCGCGATCAACTGCTGGACAAGGCACGCGGGCGTGAAACCATTGTCGGAGATCGCACCATCGATGTGCATGTGGCGCGGCTACGCAAGAAGATCGAACCTGATCCGTCGGTCCCGACCTTCATCAAAACCGTGCATGGTATCGGCTATTGCTTTGCCGCCAATGTGCGCAAGACGTCGGCCTGACTGAGATCCTTGAACATATAGGTTGTAGGTTCCAGCCGATTCTCAAACGGGTTGCGGCAATAGTTCGGAATCTCGCCGGCGATCTGGAATCCAAGGCTTTGATACAGGATGCCCGATGGATCTGTACTGCGCGTGTCCAGCACGAGAAGAGACCGGCCCAAAGCGATTGCGCGATCCTGAAGGGCGGCCATCAAGGCGCGCCCCAGCCCCCGACGTCGGGCTTCGGGGTGAACCAGCAGTTTGGCGACATCAGCGCGATGCGGTTGGTTCGGCATCATCGCCGGGATCAACTGTACCGTGCCCAGAATACGGCCGTTGTCGCGGGCAACGAACAGGTCCAGCGCGCCGGTCAGCAGGTCCGGGCGGACGCGGTTCTGCCAATACGCTTGGGCCTGATCGGGCGCGAAGGGCAGGATGAAGCCAATACTCGCACCGTCATGTACACAGGCGTGCAAGATGTCGGTCAGATCGTCCAGGGCGGCGTCAAAGCCGGTTTCATCCAAGCATGAGATCATATCAGCACCAACAAGTAGCGCGCGCCACGCGCGGGCGATGTTTCAAACCGCGTCTGCCCCGAAAGGTGATAGCGCAGGCAATCACCACCATTCAGTTCGTGGGCGACCCCATCCACCGTGAGTGTCAATGCGCCATCCAGCATGATCAGGTGATGCTCCTGCCCGGGTTTCGGCGGCGTGTCATAGGTTATCACCGTGTCGGGGGGCAGGTGGCCTTCAAGCACCTCACCGCTGAGGCCGATGGCCGGAGGAGACACCGAGCGGCGAGTAAACCCGGTTTCCGGGTCACGCCATTCCGGCTGCCTTTCAAATGGTACACGAGGGTCGAAACTATCCTCGACCATCATCAGCAAGCGCGACATTGGCAGGCCGTAGGCCGCGCAGAGACGCCCCAGCGTTTCTGCGGTGGGGCTGACATCGCCTTTCTCCATCCGCGAAAGGGTGGCCCGACTGATACCGCTGAGTTCAGTCAGTTGATCCAGCGACCAGCCCTGGCTGCGACGCAGTTCGCTAAGACGGGTGGCGAGGCGGTTTGAGAGATCATCCAGCATGTTTCAAATATGAGAATTGTGACCACTTCTGGAATAATCAGATAAAATTAATACAATTACAACAGGAAAGGGCGCAGAAATATCCGCGCCCTTCAGACTGCTCAAGGGTTTGGTCTGGCTTACTTCCAGCCAACCTCGTTGAAGATTTTCTGTGCCTCGGGGAGGTTTTTGGCGACTTCCGACAGGTTCACCTCATCCGCTTTGAAGTCGCCCAGGGCCTTGACTGAATCCGCAAGCACGACGCCTTCGACTGCCGGGTATTCGTCATTGCCGGCCGAGAAGTATTGCTGGGCCGAGTCGCTGGCGAGGTACTCCAGGAACAGGATCGCGTTGTCCTTGTTGGGCGCGCTCGCTGCAACGCCAGCGCCGGACAGGTTCATATGCGCGCCGGTGCTGTCCTGATTGGGGAAGACCCACCCGATCGAGTCGATATCGGCGGACACGCCTTGGACGTCTTTGCGGATGGCGCGGCCAAAGTAGTAGGTGTTCGACACGGCGATGTCGCACTCGCCCGAAACGATACCGCGCAGCTGGTCGGTGTCACCACCCTGCGGGTCGCGCGCCATGTTAGCGACGACGCCTTCGGCCCAGGCCTTGGCGGCCTCAGGGCCTTCATGGGTGATGATCGAGGCCAGCAGCGTTTGGTTATAGGTGTTGCTGGACGACCGGATGCAGACCAGCCCCTTGTATTCGGGCTTTGCCAGATCGGCATATGTGGCCGGCGGGTTGGTCACGTTTTCCTTGTCGAAAAAGATGATACGGCCTCGCTGCGAGAAGCCGAACCATTCGTTATCGCTGTCTTGCAGGTTGGCCGGGATACGCTCTTCCAGAACGGCGCTGTCGATCGGTTGCAGAATACCCGCGTTCTTGGCGCGAGCCAGACGCGAGGTGTCGACGGTCAGCAAAACGTCAGCAGGCGAGTTCGCCCCCTCGGCTTCCATCCGTGCGATCAGTTCATCAGCCTTGCCTTCGATGCGGTTGATGGTGATGCCGGTGGCCTCTTCGAAATCGGTGTAGAGGCGCTCGTCGGTGTCGTAGTGGCGTGAGGAATAGAGGTTCAGTTCACCTTCGGCGGCAGCAGAGGTTGCAATCAGAGCCGTCAGGGCGGCGGCAACGCAGGTAGAGGATTTCAGCATCATGTGTCCCAACATTGATAATCTTGGCGGGGTAAACCCGACTGAAATGGTCAATTAAACGATTCTCGGGGGGATGCAAGAAAATCCGACAGAAATACTTGGGCAAAAGGTCGCTGCTGTTCGGCCCCAGAATTGCACCGCATCATTTGAACGAAAATTAGCTGCTTGGGTTTCGAGAGAGAATTTAGACCTCTTCGGTGAGTCGCGGTCGGGTTTAGCGAAAACTAGATGCAATACGTTGTCCGGTAGCAGAGCTTGGTTCCAGGAAGGTTGCATTCAACTGTCGCCTGCTAAACAATAGCCGATGATGATGCTTACAAAGCGTTCTCGAGCGAGGCAGATATCGGGAGGTTGCCAAAAGATGGGCTTTCAAAAGATTGCGCGGGGCAGTGTGGTGACATTTGTAGCCCTGCAAATGCTGTTGGCGACACAACTAAGCACAATGGCGCAGGCCGAAATGCTCAGTACTGGCGAAGTAATCTCAAGATATGAAACCTACGCCAACCGCGTTTTTTTGCTAAATGAACTCGACAAGCAAGAAGTTCGTGACGAGCTTATTGCGATGGGCGTGGATCCTAAAGAGGCCGAAACGCGCTTGAAGGCACTATCGAACGAAGAAATAGCTTCTGTTCTGACGCAAATGGAAAACGAAACTGCCGGAGGCAACGGTGTCGTCGGCGCATTGCTTACGGTGTTCATAATACTGTTGGTAACGGATCTGCTGTGTCTAACGAAAGTGTTTCCCTTTACCCGGTGTGCGGGCCGCTGATCAGTTTTCCCCGTCTTCGTTTCCAGACTTGGATTGTTATCCTGCTGAAGGTTTTGCTTGTTGCGTGCACGCAAAAGCAGATGCCGATTACGTCCGGGTTAGATGTTCCAGCGCGCGCTGCGGTTAAGGGGGTTCCGGTCATCAAGCAAAACGAATTCCATTGCGGGCCTGCATCTCTCGCAATGGTTTTTCAGTGGTCCGGGTTGGAAGTCACCCAAGTTGAGGTCGCAACCCAATCCTTTACGCCCGGTGCAAAGGGAACATTTCTCGCCGATATGATCGGTGCTGCCCGACGGCAAGAGATGCTGGCCGTCCGTCTTTCGTCAATGGAAGAATTGCTGGATGAAGTTGCGGCGGGACACCCGGTCATCATATTTCAGAATCTCGGATTCAAATGGGCACCGCGATGGCACTATGCGGTCGTGGTCGGGTACGATTTGAACAGCGATAAAATCATCCTTCATTCCGGCGAACATGAGCGCATGACGATGGATCTACAGCTGTTCCTAAGGACATGGCGGCGGGGAGAGTATTGGGCACTGGCCGTTTTGCCGCCAGGCCAGTTGCCGATGAGCGAAGACCAATGGGCTACCCTTCGTGCGGCGGCAGCACTTGAACAACTGGGCCATACCGACGCTGCAGAAAAGATCTATGTCAGCGGTGGAACCCGCTGGCCGGATAATTGGATTTGGGCATACGGCCTAGGCAACGCTCTATACCAGAAAGGTGATCTAGAAGGTGCGAAGAAGGCGTTTGTAAGAGCCAAAAAAATTGATCCTACGCCTCCGGAAATCCATCACAACCTGAAACAGGTCGTCGAGGAAATGTCCCAAGCAGATGGCGGCTCGAATTAAAAAAGTATCAGAACTGGTTGCTGTCCGGGCGATATGTTTGGTCAGTGACCACAAGATTTTCCATGTAGAAGATCCAAGGAATCAAAAAACCGCGCCCAAAGGCGCGGTTCTTATAAACGGTATGTGCAGCTCTTAGCCCTGGCGAGCTTTGAACTTGCGCTGCGTCTTGTTGATCACGTAGACGCGGCCTTTGCGACGCACAATCCGGCAGTCGCGGTGCCGGTTCTTGAGCGAGCGGAGCGAGTTCTTGACCTTCATTGGTCTGTCTCCAATCTGCGGCGCCTTTATCAAGGACGTGGCCAGCGCCTGGGTTAGCGGGTGCCCCGGAAACCCGGAACAGTGAAACGATGGTGGGCGGTACAAGGATCGAACTTGTGACCCCTTCGATGTCAACGAAGTGCTCTACCGCTGAGCTAACCGCCCACTTAACCTTCGCGTTGTCTTGCCCCATAACGAAATGGGGCGCGGAACCCCGCGCCGGTAGCGGGGTCTATAAAAGGAGTCGCAAAGGGGTTCAAGGGGTTTGGTAGAACTATTTTCCGGTCTATGTTCAAAGCGAACAAGGAGTCACCATGAAGAATACGCCCTATGTATTGGATATGCCCGCCAGTCGAACGTCTTGCGTGGTATTTTCTTCCCCTCATAGTGGCCGGAACTACCCCGAAACGCTGCTAAGTCGCACGGTATTGAGCGAAAATGTGATTCGCTCCTCGGAAGATGCCTTTGTGGATCAGTTGTTTTCAGCGGCCGTCGATTATGGCGCTCCGATAATTTCGGCGGTGATGCCGCGCGCCTATCTGGACCTGAACCGCAGTGCCGAGGAACTAGACCCCGCGTTGATTCAGGGTGCGCGAAGATCAGGACACAACCCTCGTGTGGCTTCGGGGTTGGGGGTGATTCCCCGCGTGGTGGCCAATGGGCGCGCAATCTATCGCGGCAAACTGACGATGGATGAGGCGCGCCTGCGCATCGACACCTGCTGGCGACCGTATCATGCCCGTATCAAGTCCTTGCTGAAAGAATCACACAGTGCCTTTGGGCAGGCGATCCTGATTGATTGCCACTCAATGCCGCGTGAAGCTGTAGCAATGGCAAGAAACTCGAAATCCAGACGGCCGGATGTTGTGTTGGGTGACAGGTTCGGCGCATCTGCTTCGAGCGAGGTCGTGGATCAGATCGAAGCGGCCTTTTCCGCGGCAGGATTGAACGTGGCACGCAACGCCCCCTTTGCCGGAGCCTATGTGACCCAGACCTACGGTCGTCCCGCGCGCCAACAGCACGCGGTTCAGGTTGAAGTCGACCGGGCGCTGTATATGGACGAAGCCCGGATCGAGCCAAATGAGAATTTCAGCGCGTTTCAGGCAATACTGCGCGATGTGATCCAAGACATCGCTGGTATCGGAGATGAGCGACTGCCTTTGGCGGCCGAGTAACCTCAGCGCAGGGCACGGCCTTTCACGATTGCATCACTGCCAAAGCGGCGGCGTATCTCATCGGTAGCGCGTTCGGCCTGCGATCTCTGAGCGGCGCCGGGGTCCAGCAGGTCGCCCGAGATATCGGCTTGCGACTCGGGGCACAGGTCAGACAGGCCGACGCCCAGCAGGCGATAGGGACCCTGATCTCCAACCTGATCGAACAATCCCCGCGCCGTACGATAAAGGCGGTCGGCGATCTGTGTCGCGTCCCGCAACGAAACGCGTCGTGTGATGATCTTGTGATTGGCTTTCTTCAGCTTCAGCGTGACAACCCGCCCGGCCAGTCCTTTGGCTTTGGCGCGATCAGCCACCTTTTCAGACATACGCCATAGATGACCGTCCAAAATGTCCAGACTGGCGGTGTCCTCGAAAAACGTGGTCTCGTTGCTGATGGACTTCATCGGCTCATGCGCCGAGACGCGTCGTTTGTCCTGGCCTCGCGCCAGATGCCAGAGCCGATAGCCCATTGAGCCAAAGCGAGCGGTCAGCGCCTCCTGATCCCAGCGCAGTAGGTCCGAAAAACTGCGTATGCCCGCGCGGTCCAGTGCTTCCTGTGCGGCGGGGCCTATGCCCCAGATCATGCGAACCGGTTTGTCATGCAGGAACTCAGCCGTTTCCGCCTTGCCGATCACCGAGAACCCGCGTGGCTTGTCCAGGTCCGAGGCGACCTTGGCCAGAAACTTATTATGCGACAGACCGATTGAGCCGGTCACGCCCAGTTCGTCCTTCATACGTTTCACCAGCCGGGCCAGCATCACGGCGGGCGGTGCGCCATGCAGACGCTGTGTCCCGGACAGGTCCATGAAGGCTTCGTCCAGTGAGAGCGGCTCGACCACGGGGGTCAGCTCGTCCATCATCTTGCGGATCTCGCGCGATACTTCGGCATAGGCGGACATGCGCGGCTTGATTACCACCGCATCAGGGCAAAGTTGCAGGGCTTTGAACATCGGCATGGCTGATCGTACGCCGCGAATGCGCGCAACATAGCAGGCGGTCGACACCACTCCGCGTTTGCCGCCGCCGATGATCACGGGTTTGTCCGCCAGTTCCGGATTGTCGCGCTTTTCGACCGAGGCGTAGAAAGCGTCGCAATCCATATGCGCGATGGACAGGTCGAACAGTTCCGGATGCGCCTTGACCCGCGGGCTGCCACAGGCCGGGCAGCGCCGTTCGTCAGTCAATGTGGTTAGGCAATCTCGGCAGAGACCGGGCATGCAAATCTTCCCGATTTGTTCAGGGGTTTTCTTATATCAGCCCCAGCCTCCGCGCAAAGGCCGGTCGGAGATTCCATGCAGGTTATGCTTTGAAAGAAGACCCCCCGCGAAGTGGCGGGGGGAGGTGACGGACCTCAGGAAGAGACGGTCCGCGGGGAGTATCACGGCACCAGAATCTCTTAAAAACGCGGATTTCGATAGGACCTAGATCACTCAAACAAAACTCGTGTTTTGCATGTGTGTTTTGGGGCACAGGGACGATTTGGCGCGGCAAGGCCAGAAAGTGACGTTAGGTCAACTGCTTGCGCGCCAAACTTGCGCAAAAATCCGCTTATCTGGTGGTTCGTTTAGTGCTGTGTCAAGGAATTTAACTCGGCAAGAACCGCCTCTGCCGCTGCCTTCGGGTCTTCTGCCTGATAGATCGGGCGCCCGACAACGATGTGGTCAGCCCCGTCGCCGATGGCGCTCGCCGGGGTGGCAACGCGCTTCTGATCACCTAGGGCCGCGCCTGTTGGTCGGACGCCGGGGGTGACGATCAGGCGTCCTTCGGCCTGAGGAAGCGCACGTATCAAGGCAGCCTCTTGCGGGCTGGCAATAACGCCGTCGGCCCCGGCCTCCAGTGCGCGGGCCGCACGCTCCACCACCAACTCTTGCACGTCGCCTTCTTTCAGAAGGCTGGCGTCCAGGTCATCGCGGTTCAGCGAAGTCAGGATGGTCACAGCCAGAATCTTCAGGTCTTTGCCCGAGGCGCCCTCTTTCGCGGCGCGCACCACATGCGGGTCGCCATGTACGGTCAGGAAGTCCAGATCAAACTGGGCCAGCCCACGGACGGCGTTTTCCACCGTGTTGCCGATGTCGAACAGTTTCATGTCCAGAAAGATGCGCTTGCCGTGATCCTGTTTCAGCTCATTGGCCAAGGCCAGCCCGCCGCCAGTCAGCATACCCAACCCGATTTTGTAGAAGGACACTGCGTCGCCCAGCCGCTCGGCCATAGCCAGCCCCTGCAGGGCGTTTGGAACATCAAGGGCAACGATCAGACGGTCATCGGACATGGGGCAAGCTCCTTTTTGGCAAACGTCTGCGTCCTAGCGGGTTCCGCGCGGTCTGTCCATGCACGACGAGTGGCTGATCCAAATCAAGCGATCAGGTGATGATTGTGCTATGGTAGCCGACATTCACACGCGCGTTTTCGATGGGGGGATTATGAAATCAGCACTGTGTATTGGGATTTTAGTGGTCGTAGCGGGATGCCAGCAAAGGCCGTTGCAGCCCGAAGCTGCGGATACGGTGATCAGATCCCCTACCAATCAGGATCTACGCCTTGTGCGTGGATATCGGTCCACTGATGACGATTGCCAACTGACCGGTGAAACCTCGTTTACTGTCAATTTTTTGGACGATGCGGCGGATTTGGTCTCTTGCCCGACGGGCAGCGATGCGGCGCAATCACTGGTTGAGATGTATGCAGCCCGAGAGGTGGCGGAAACTGGTGGCTATACTGTCTATTCCGTGCCGCGCCGATAACAGTGAATCTGTGGTTTAGCCTCTTGAACGGACAAAGATATTTCCCAAATGGAATGTGAGGCCCAGACCGACGCGTGCTGCCAAGCGGGCGCATCACATTAAGGGCGCTTAGAAAAGGAGAATAATATGGACTTGAACAAGTTCACCGAGCGGGCACGGGGGTTCGTGCAGGCGGCGCAGACGATTGCGCTGCGCGAGGGGCACCAAAGGCTGGAGCCCACACATATATTGAAAGCATTGATGGATGACGATCAGGGGTTGGCCAGCAATCTGATCACACGCGCGGGCGGCGCGCCGAACCGCGTGGTTGAGGCGTTGGACGCGGCCATGGGGAAAATCCCGAAGGTCAGCGGCGATGCAAGCCAGATTTACATGGATGGTCAGACCGCCAAGGTATTGGACGAGGCGCAAAAGATCGCCACCAAGGCTGGCGACAGTTTTGTCCCGGTCGAGCGCGTGTTGATGGCGCTGTGCATGGTGAAATCCAAAGCCAAAGAGGCGTTGGAAGCCGGTGCTGTATCCGCGCAAAAACTGAACGAAGCGATCAACGATATCCGCAAGGGTCGCACCGCTGACACCGCATCGGCGGAAGAAGGCTATGATGCGCTCAAGAAATACGCGCGCGACCTGACCGAGGCCGCGGCTGAGGGCAAGATCGACCCGATTATCGGACGTGATGAAGAAATCCGTCGCTCGATGCAGGTTCTGTCGCGCCGCACCAAGAATAACCCGGTTCTGATCGGGGAGCCCGGCGTTGGTAAAACCGCAATTGCCGAGGGCATGGCCCTGCGCATCGTCAATGGTGACGTGCCGGAATCGCTGAAGGACAAAAAATTGCTCGCGCTCGACATGGGCGCGCTGATCGCCGGTGCGAAATACCGTGGTGAGTTCGAAGAACGCCTCAAGGCCGTTCTGACCGAAGTAACCGAGGCTGCCGGTGAGATCATCCTGTTCATCGATGAGATGCACACGTTGGTCGGAGCCGGTAAATCTGACGGCGCAATGGATGCCGCCAACCTGATCAAGCCTGCGCTTGCCCGGGGTGAGCTGCATTGTATCGGCGCGACCACGCTGGACGAGTACCGCAAATACGTCGAAAAAGACGCGGCCCTTGCGCGTCGGTTCCAGCCTGTGATGGTCACCGAGCCGACGGTTGAGGACACGATCAGCATCCTGCGAGGCATCAAGGAAAAGTATGAGCTGCACCACGGTGTGCGCATCTCGGATTCGGCGTTGGTATCGGCTGCGACCCTGTCGCATCGCTATATCACAGACCGGTTCCTGCCCGACAAAGCCATCGACCTTGTTGATGAGGCTGCCTCGCGGTTGCGGATGGAGGTGGACTCCAAGCCCGAGGAACTCGATCAACTGGATCGTCAAATCCTGCAAATGCAGATCGAGGAAGAGGCGCTGAAGCTTGAGGATGACGCGGCCTCGAAGGATCGTCTGGAAACCTTGCAAAAGGATCTGGCCGACCTTCAGGAGAAATCCGCCGAGATGACTGCTCAGTGGCAGGCCGAGCGCGATAAGCTGGCCGGTGCCCGTGATCTGAAAGAGCAACTCGACAAGGCGCGTGCTGATTTGGAGATCGCCAAGCGCGAAGGCAACCTCGCCAAAGCGGGTGAACTATCCTACGGCGTCATCCCCGAGCTTGAGAAAAAGCTGACCGAGGCCGAGAACGCCGAAAGCAATGCCATGATGGCCGAGGAAACGGTGCGCCCGGAACAGATCGCCTCGGTGGTCGAGCGCTGGACCGGTATCCCGACCTCGAAAATGCTGGAAGGTGAGCGCGAGAAGCTGCTGCGGATGGAAGACGATCTGCATTCCCGTGTGATCGGTCAGGATGCGGCGGTCACCGCTGTCGCCAACGCTGTCCGCCGTGCGCGCGCGGGTCTGAATGATGAGAACCGCCCACTGGGCTCGTTTCTGTTCCTTGGACCGACCGGTGTTGGCAAAACAGAGCTGACCAAAGCCGTGGCGAACTTCCTGTTCGACGACGACAACGCGATGGTGCGCATCGACATGTCCGAGTTCATGGAGAAACACGCGGTCGCCCGTCTGATCGGTGCTCCTCCGGGCTATGTCGGGTATGACGAAGGCGGTGTGCTGACCGAAGCCGTGCGGCGCCGGCCTTATCAGGTCGTGCTGTTCGACGAGGTCGAAAAGGCGCACCCGGATGTGTTCAACGTGCTGCTGCAGGTTCTGGATGATGGCGTACTGACCGACGGTCAGGGTCGTACCGTGGACTTCAAGCAGACGCTGATTATCCTGACGTCGAACCTTGGGTCTCAGGCGCTCAGCCAGTTGCCCGAGGGTGCGGATAGTGCGCAAGCGAAACGTGACGTGATGGATGCGGTCCGGGCGCATTTCCGGCCCGAATTCCTGAACCGTCTGGACGAAACGATCATCTTCGACCGGCTCAAGCGGGCCGATATGGATGGCATCGTCGATATTCAGATGGCGCGTCTGCAAAAACGCCTGGCCGCCCGCAAGATCGAGCTGGTTCTGGACGATGGCGCCAAGGAATGGCTGGCCAACGAAGGCTATGATCCGGTCTTCGGTGCGCGTCCGCTGAAGCGCGTGATCCAGCGCGCCTTGCAGAACCCGCTGGCCGAAGCTCTGCTGGCCGGTGAGATCAAGGACGGCGAGACCGTCCCGGTGACCGCCGGGACCGATGGTCTGATCATTGGCGACCGGCTCGGCACGTCAGACCGGCCACGCCCGGACGACGCCGTGGTGCATTGATCCATACTGAAATGGACGTGAAACCCGCCCTTTCAAAGGGCGGGTTTTTGTGTCAGCAAGCGATTGAAAAGTGTAGAAGGAATTCTGCTTAATGGCGAAAATGAACTGGGCGCAACTGCTGAATACGGACACTTTTGACAACAAACAGGAACAAGCCGCGCGCCCGTCCTATGTCATTGCCGCCGACAGAATCACCTTTTCGGCCCCGTTCCGGCGTTTGGCAAACAAAACACAGGTTCATCCACTGTACGACAATGACCATCTGCGCCATCGTCTGATCCATTCAGAAGAGGTGGCAAGTGTTGGCCGCTCGATCGGCATGCGGATTGGTAGCTGGCTAGCAGAGGAAAAGTATATCGCGTCAGAAGATGCTCACAAAATCGCTGGTGTCGTGCAGGCGGCGTGTCTGGCCCATGATGTTGGCAACCCGCCGTTCGGACATTCAGGCGAGGAAGCGATTGGTAAGTGGTGCAGCGAGCAACTGCACGGCGGCTTTCGGGCCTTTCAGGGTATTGCCAGTGACCGCTGGCACGAGTTCGAGAAGTTCGAAGGAAACGCGCAAGGGTTCCGTATTCTGACACGGCTGGAAATGTACCGGAACGAGGGCGGCATGTGCATGCCCAACGCGGTTCTGGGCGCGTTCATGAAGTACCCGATGGGGGCCGAGACATCGAAACGCCTGAAACAAAACAAGTCGCAAAACGACTTGTATGTCGGGGCAAAGAAGTTCGGTTTCTTTGAATCTGAACGGCCGTATTTTGAAGCTGCTGCCGCCGCGATGGGACTTATCCAAGCGCGCGGCCCCGATGATAAAGGCTGGTGGAGAAGGCACCCATTGGTCTATCTGGTCGAGGCAGCGGATGACATTTGCTACAATATCGTTGACCTCGAAGACGGGTATTCCGCCGGGGACTTGCCCTGCAAAACTGTCGAGGACCTGTTGTCTGCCATAGCCATTCCAACCAAGCGGAATCAGGATGGATATACCGAGTATGAGCGGATCAGCTATCTGCGCGCCCGTGCAATCGGCGGCGCGATAAACGCCTGTGTTGAGGCGTTCAATGACAATCATGACGCGATTTTGGACGGCAGCTTATCGGATTCCTTGATTGGTGTGTCCAGCAAGGCCAAGGATTTTGAGGCGATCAAGGATCTGGCGCATGCGCAACTCTTCACTGCCCCGCGCAAGACCCGGCTTGAGGTGAAAGGGCGCAATGTGATCCGCAAAGTGCTTGACGGCCTGTGCCCGGTTTATGAGGAACTGGCCCAACGAAACTGGAATGAAGATGCCTTGCCCGACTACGAACGGCAGCTCGTCAATGCGGTCAAACTGGACCTGCGCGATGTCAGCGATGCCTACACCGCTCTGCATTCGATGACCGACTTTGTATCAGGCATGACCGACAGATATGCCGTGCAGGTGTCAGACATGCTGTCCGGCTAACCCAAAAGGTTATGTCAACGCAAAGATACGCGCTGGTCCGCCGGAGGCGCCTCTACCGGTTGCCAAACTCTCGACTTTTGCGCAACGCGCGCAGATCTTCCGCGCTCATTCTTGGTTCCGCTTGTGCATTCGTTTGCGATGGTTGCTTTTGGCTGGATTGCAGTAGTTCAGACAATTTGGGGCTCTCGTCGCGCAAACGCAGGTACCCCAAAACACCGCCCGCGCATTGCAGGCTGAAAGCCCAAGTACCGATCAGCATGTAGATGATGAAGAGAACGATCAAAGACCAGATCGGACGGATGGGCGCGAAGCCATCCGTCATGCTGTTAATCTCCATCAGGTCTGCCTGCAGCGTTTCAGCGTAGCCCGTCAGCACGAAAACTATGATTAGACCGGCATGCAAAATGAGCATACCCACATAGCTGCAGATGGTCAGCGCGAATAACGGGCCGAACGAAGCGCGAAAATGTCGGAACGGCGTATAGTGAAGACCGTCGGGATCCCGCCCGATCGAGGCAGACGTGATTGGTACAAGCAGGCTGGCCCGAATCGAGCATATGGACAGAAACACCGAAATCAGCGCCAGAGGCGCCGCGAAGGCCCAAGCCGTGTCTGCATATTGATTCACAAGATCGGTGACTTCGTTCTGACGCAGAATGTCAGGGGATATCAGCACCACGGATACACCGGCCACGAGGACAAGAATCAGGGTCACACTCACACCCTCCACCGCGCCGTAGATCACTGCGGGCACGAACAATCCCCAAACTCTTATACCGGGCCGAACGCCCTTTGCTTGGAAGCCCATTCTTGTTCCGATCAAAGTCGGTAGGACACTGGATGACGCCATAATCAGAAATGTCAGTATGAATGACAGCGCAGGAAACAGCAGGCCAATCAAAAAACCCACGAGGAGCCCAACAAATGCATAGAGCGTCAGACCAATCAACAAAACTGGCGAAACAAGAGCCAAGCGCCAGAAAATAGAAAAAGACAAAGGGAAGGCTTGAGTAAAGAGCAACGCGTTAATCTCTGGTTAATGTTTCGTTGTAGATCGAGGTATCGAAGCCTGCCGTACCGTGCCAGTCCTTTTCAGAAATCCCGTCCAAAGCTACGGGCAATGTGTCTTTTGGGAATCGCGAGGTTCGCCGCGTCAGGCCGCGCCTGTTGGCTTTATCCGATACGTTACAATCTCGTCTCTCAATCGTGACGCTTGTTTCCTTGGCTCTGTGCTATCAGCGGACTACCTCACATCCGAGGTTTTTTGACGACGGAGACATACATGGCGCATCGCTGGACCAACACATTGACACGTGCAGACGTCACCCCGAGGGCGGCGTTCCTGAACCGGCGGCAGCTTATGGCCGGGCTTGCAGGTGTTGGACTGGCGGGGGTGGCACGGGGTGCGTCGGCACAGGAGGCGCTGGAGCCGAACTCTTGGGAGGAGATCACCTCTTACAACAATTTTTATGAGTTCGGCACCGGCAAGGATGATCCCGTGAAATACGCAGGCGCCCTGACCACCGAGCCGTGGAGTGTCAAGATCGACGGGCTGGTCGATAATCCGGGCGATTATGATTTCAAGGACATCATGTCCGAGATGACGGTCGAAGAGCGTATCTATCGCTTCCGATGTGTCGAGGCCTGGTCGATGGTGATTCCGTGGAACGGCTTCGAACTGGCGGACCTGCTGAATATGGCAGGCGTGCAGGAAGGGGCTAAATACGTGGCCTTTGAAACGGCCGTTATCCCCGAGGAGATGCCCGGCGTGCGTTACCCCATTCTGGATTGGCCCTATCGTGAAGGCCTGCGTCTGGATGAAGCCATGCACCCGCTGACAATCATGGCCACCGGTATCTATGGCCGCCCGATCCCGAACCAGAACGGTGCGCCTTTGCGTCTGGTGGTGCCGTGGAAATACGGCTTCAAGTCGATCAAGTCGATTGTGCGGATCACTCTGACGGATGTCGAGCCGCCCACCAGCTGGAACATGTCCAACCCGCGTGAATACGGCTTCTATAGTAATGTGAATCCGAACGTGGATCACCCGCGCTGGTCACAGGCCTCGGAACGTCAAATTGGTGGGGGCTTGTTTGCGAAGCGTATCCCGACCCTGATGTTCAACGGTTATGAGCAAGAGGTCGCGGGGCTTTACGAAGGTTTGGATCTGACTGCGAACTATTGAAACTTCCGGCGGCTCGGGCCTTAAAACCCGAACCTGTTTGCAAGCGTGAGCGCTGGGGCCGCTAGCCCGTTGCTGCGGTTCTGCTGTGCGATGGCTTCCATACGGGAAACGAACTCAGCCCGGTGAGAGAGGAATTTCGGGATATAGAGAGGCTTTTGTTGAGCAAACGTTAGCACCAGTGCCGGACGTTTCTCGTGAACCCGGATGTCGACAAGATCAGACAGGTTACGTTCCTGTTTGCTTGCATCAACGCCGTAGCACTCGATGAATGACCCGTCGTAGACGACCTTTTGGACAAAGAGCAACATGAACCAGGAATATCCGAAAAACAGACAGAGAGCGATCAGAGCGCCTTTGCGGATCAACGGGTCATGGACGCCGACTGAATCCCACAGCGGAGACATATCGGTTGTCAGAAACAGGGCCAACGCAAGTATGGGGGCCAGAACACGCAATCCCCACGGCGGACGCAATTCAGTTATCCCGTCCACACGGTTCGGTGAAAACGAGTTGAACATTGAAGAGATGAAGGACATTCCAACCTCTTCCAGGCTTTCGTCATTGGCGAAAACAGATGTGCGCCCCTTGCTGTTGCGCCAACGGGTCAGCCCCCAGCTTATGAATATACCGACGCCAAAGCTCAACAGAACGGTTGTCATCAACTCATCGTGGGACACTAAAGTTACTCCGCGTAATTATTTGCTTAGTCAGGATTGGTGATTTTTGAATGTTGTCAGTGGTATAATGCCCCGGAAATCAGACGGAAATTTGGCAAGCAACCCTTTGAACTGGAGCTAATTCGGAATTGGGATCAGGAAAAATCATGGATCGGTTAAATCTAGTCTTCCGACGGATTCCAATCTGGGCGGTCTACGCGCTGGGCGCGTTTCCCGCGCCCTGGCTGTTCTTTCAGGGACTAACCGGTGGCCTGGGAGTCGATCCGATCGAGGCGCTCGAGCACCGGTACGGTGAACTGGCTCTGCAGCTTTTGATTGCTGTATTGGCGATTTCACCTTTGCGGCGATTCTTGGGACTTAACCTGCTCAAGTTCCGTCGTGCCCTTGGTGTGCTGACATTCACTTATGTCAGCCTACATCTATTGGTTTGGTTGGTTCTGGACGTGCAAGTGCCCAGCCAGATTTGGGCGGATATCGTCAAACGTCCCTATATTACGGTCGGCATGGCCGCATTTGTTCTGTTGCTCCCCTTGGCGATTACATCGAACAATCTGTCCGTGCGAAAACTGGGCCCGCGTTGGCGTAGCTTGCAGCGACTTGTCTTCCCGGCGGCGATTTTGGGCGGGCTGCACTACGTCATGTTGGCCAAGGGCTTTCAGATCGAGCCACTGATCTATCTGTCCGTGATTGTCGGCCTTCTGTTGTTGCGCGTGCCCTTTTCGGACCTGCTGACTCGCGTGCGCCAGGCCGATTCCGCCTGATACGCCGCTGAGTCTGTGGGTAACCCTGTGCAAAAGCCAGGATTCGGGAGGGGGAGTATCGAAATTCGCAGATATTTCACGGAAAGGATTTTCTTAAATATTTGAAATATAATGATTAAATGTGATTTTTTGGTTTTTTGCAAGTTTCTCGAATTTTCTGCTTGCGGAGGTTTGTAGTAAACCTTAGAACCCCCTTCACCGGCGCTGCTGAGGCGGTGCTGACGGGTCGGAGAGACGGCCAGACGGACTGGAAAGACGGTTG